>RFIL01000050.1 GCA_003695285.1 Calditrichota bacterium | reverse complement strand
TACATTTGCTTCCCGTCGCTATTTACAGCATCTTATTGAGATTTATTTTCCCCCGGAGTCTTCAGGATTTTTACAGGCATTATTGCTGGGAATTCGGAGCCATCTCTCCAGGGAGGTAAAATTTAATTTTCAGCGGGCCGGGGTCATGCATGTGCTGGCCATTAGCGGACTCCACGTGGGATTTATAGCTCTGAGCTTTGGGATTATCCTCTCATTTCTCCCACTATATTTTAAATATCGTTATCCTTTAATAATGCTATTATTGCTGTTTTATATGTTCCTCACCGGTTGCCAGCCTCCGGTGGTTCGTGCAACCATCATGACTGTTTTCTTTTTGCTCTCCAGGATTCTTGAAAAACCATTGAATATTTACAATTCAATCTTCGCCGCGGCTTTTGTGATTCTCTTTTTTCAACCTCAACAGCTATTCTGGGTAGGATTCCAGTTTTCTTTTGCTGCGGTATTATCGATCATCTTTTTTTATGAACGATTATCTCCCTGGGTTCAATTAATTCTGGATAAATGTAAAAACGATTGGCTCAGGAACCGATTGTTTCGCTGGATCATCATCCCGTTACTGGTTTCCTTTTCGGCGCAGCTCGGAACCGTTCCCCTGGTGATGTATTATTTTCACCTTTTCTCTCCCATTGCATTAATATTAAATCTGATAGTAATTCCACTCACTGGTATCCTGGTTGCCGGCGGATTACTCTTTTTCCTGATCTCATTCATCAGCCATGAAGTAACAATATTGATTGCAGATTTTATTCATCAGATAATCCAGCTCCTCATTAAACTGGTTCAAATACCTCTCACTATTCCCGGAGCCTATCTGTGGATTCCCCGATTTTCACTCATCCACATACTTCTTTATGGGTTTCTTTTATTTTCACTGATTGAACTACTGGCAAGAAGAAGAACGTTCATCTATCCGCTCATTATGGCTGGTATCTTGATGATTGGTAACTGGACTTTTCGGGAAATAATGAAAACCCCTTCACTTCAAATATTGGTGCTGGATGTAGGGCAGGGAGATGCCAGTTTAATCCTTACTCCTTCTGGAAAGCTGGTCTGCATAGATACTGGTCCAGCCAATCAGTACTACGATGCGGCACGTCACGCCATCATTCCTACCCTGCAATACCTGGGAAAAAAGAAAATCAATTATCTGTTCATTAGCCATCCCCATGATGACCATTGTGGGGGGACATTCAATCTTACGACTTATGCCACCATAGATAGTGCTTACCTCCCCAGAATGCCCATGGGATATCCGATGGCGGATTCTCTCAAACAGTTCTGGGAAACCCACCACATTCCCTATCGCTATTTATCCATGGGTGATCAAATTAACGTTGACAATGAAACCCGTATTTATGTGCTCAGTCCTCCTTCTCAGTTTACCAATTATCATGATTTTGACGGAAGCCATGTCAATAATAATTCTCTTATTCTGTTAATAAAGCATCGTGACCTTTCGCTGTTGTTTCCCGGAGATGCAGAATGGCCGGTAGAAGAAGCATTAACGGGTTGGAAAAAGATATTGAGAGCGAATTTTCTAAAAGTAGCCCACCATGGAAGCAATACTTCCAGTAGCGATGCTTTTTTGAACCTGGTTTCCCCCTCCATTGCTGTTATCAGTGTTGGTAAAAATAACAAATTTCATCATCCCTCACCCCGAGTCATACGGAGACTCAAAAATCATAACGTTCAAATTCACCGTACCGATGTGGAAAAAGCTCTCTGGTTTGAATGGTTCAATGGTAAATTGCGTCTTAAAAAATGGTAGGGCTGAATATAGATAAGAATTTCTCATTAAAAAAAACGGGAAAGGAATGTACTAATATTTCCCCTGAGAATTTCCCTGGGAATATAACGAATGTCGATAGCAAAAACATTTCTGAGGATCAGGATGTACAAAAAAATTGCTAACCCTGCACCGAAGATTACTGCAAACAATCTAGTGAAGGGGAAGGGATCATTGGATCTTCGAAAACGGATATAATCTCTATATACCCCAAGGTAATATCCTCCCATTGCCAAACTAGATAGGCTTGCTGCAACAATGTACAACCCTTCTAATAATACGGCAAAATCACTCAGGGGTGCCACATTCTCAAATGAGACATAATAAAAAAAGATCCAGAAAAGGGGAAGCCAAAAGATTGAGAGTAACGCCAGGAATCCTGTTAGATATTTCCGCACAAAAATAAACATCCCAGAAAGCAACGAAAGAGCTCCAAGTAAAGCCAATACCAGGAAGAGAATGAAGATTTTCCAATCCTGAGTGATATAATCGCACACAGCATCCATGCACGACCCCCGCCCCATCTGTGAAGCTTTTATCTCACATTTAAATCCATTTAATTATCAGGCACCAGTACCACTCCACCAATGCTCACCTGTCAGTGTGTCTTATACGCCCGTTTCCCTTGTTACATCATCTATGTTGGTGATACATCATCGATGATTTTTCCCCATTTGAAGGAAATGGTTATATTTAACCAATTTTTCAGGAAAAGATCAATAGGTGAAAAAAGAAAGAATGAATTTAGATACTCACTCAACTTTCTCATTTCCTCTGCATTGAAATCATAGAATTGTGGAATATTTAAAAATGATTTTTCTTAACTTCTTTTTTAAACGATTTTATAGGTGTAGTAAGAGGTTAAGGGCGATGAAAAAAGAAATGGGTACTTTACTGCAACTCATTTATCTGCCACCGGGGAACATAATTTTGAAATGGAAGTGATTTTCAGATGAAAAATTTGCTGTGAACGTGAGAGAATGTAAGCTTTGCATAGAGGAAGAAATAGTGGAATTCTTAAAATATTCAAAAACAGGTTTAGTTCCGTAAAAGATATACCGATAACAGAAAATTAATTTGTAAAGGGAGAAAATAAATGGCTCGAATTCTGATTATTGATGATGACCCGCAAATTCGTACCATGTTGCGGATGATGCTGGAACGTGAGGGGCATGAGGTAACCGAAGCACCGGATGGGGTAGTTGGAGTCCAGGAATATCGAAAGGCTCCCTTTGATATTGTGATTACGGATTTATTGATGCCGGAAAAAGAAGGGATAGAAACGATTATGGAATTGAAACGCGATTATCCCGATGTTAAAATTATTGCGATCTCCGGAGGTGGTCAGCATCTTGGTGCTGATAATTTTCTCCGTCTGGCACAAAAAATTGGTGCCCAATATTCTCTCCGAAAACCTTTTCAAAGGGCTGTGCTCATCGAGATGATTGATAAATTGCTGGAATCATAAAAAAGGCGGGGTAAGTTCCCCGCCGATGGCAATTATTCTCCCTTCAGATTTTCATCCAAAAATGCTTTCATTTTCCGAAACAGATGTAATCGATCCGCCGGTGAACTGATCCCATGCCGCTGATTGGGATAAAACATAAGTTCAAACTGTTTACCGGCATCGACCAGAGCATCTACCATCTCTACCGAATTTTGTACATGCACATTGTCATCACCAGTCCCGTGGATCAGCAATAATGCTCCATGCAAACTATCAGCAAAAAATACCGGAGAGCTATTCCGATAGCCCTCTTCATTATCCTGAGGAAGGCTCATGTATCGTTCGGTATAAATGGTATCGTAAAATCGCCAGTTAGTCACCGGTGCCACGGAAACCCCGGCTCGAAATTCCTTACTATGAGTTAACGCATACAAGGTCATATAACCACCATAACTCCACCCCCAAATACCGATGCGCTCTTTATCCACATAGG
>RFIL01000049.1 GCA_003695285.1 Calditrichota bacterium | reverse complement strand
GGTGATGGAACATCCCGAATGGTATATCCAATTACCCTATTCGCCCTTTCCTTCCTATACCTTCAATGGACCGGATCTCTCCTGGCATCCTGATATTGGGATTTATCTTGAAGACCATTATTATGATCGCACGGATGCGGCAGTGGTGTTCAAAAGGGTGGATAAAAGAACCGGGGAGGAACGCTATATTTATCATGGCAATGATGGTACCAGCATGCCCTGGAACGACACCGCCCAGCTGGACTATACCCGGGAAGAGGTGCGAGAAGCTGTTATCCGTACCATCATCGAAGTGGCGAAAAAAGCACCTATCATCCGATTTGATGCGGCCATGACCCTCACCAAACGTCATTTCCATCGATTGTGGTTTCCCCCTCCGGGAAGTGGTGGAGATATCCCTTCTCGCTCTGATTATGGGATGACCCGAGAACAGTTTGACCGTTTAATGCCCAAAGAATTCTGGCGGGAAGTCGTGGATAGGGTAGCGGAAGAGGTTCCGGATACCCTCCTCCTGGCCGAAGCCTTCTGGCTGATGGAAGGATATTTTGTTCGAACTCTGGGAATGCATCGCGTGTATAACAGCGCCTTTATGAACATGCTTAAAAACGAAGAAAATGATAAGTACCTCGCCACCATAAAAAAGACCATCGAATTTGATCCGGAAATCTTAAAGCGTTACGTGAATTTCATGAATAACCCTGACGAAGAAACCGCCATCCATCAGTTTGGGGATGGGGATAAATATTTCGGAGTGTGCACCATGCTGGTGACCATGCCTGGCTTACCCATGTTTGGACATGGACAGGTAGAAGGTTTCCGCGAAAAATATGGCATGGAATATCGACGCGCCTATTGGGATGAAGTCCCCAACCAATACCTGATCGAACGACACGAAAAAGAAATTTTTCCTCTGATGAAAAAGCGGTATTTATTTGCAGAGGTTCAAGATTTCCAATTATATGATTTTTATCTACCCGATGGTTCCATTGATCCCAATGTATTTGCATATAGCAATAGTCATCAGGGTCAACATTCACTGGTGGTATATCATAATGCTTATCGAGAAACCAGGGGGAATATCCATCTCTCCTCGGCAAAGGCTCATCGAACGGATAATCCGGAAGAAAAAATTCTAATTCGCAAAACATTAGCAGAGGCACTACAACTTACCAATGCTCCGGATCGGTTTTGTGTATTTCGGGATCATATCAGTGGGCTGGAGTTCATTTATCCCTCCCAAAAGATATATTCCGAGGGACTTCCTTTAACCCTCAGGGCTTATGAATACCATGTTTTCCTGGACTTTCGTGAAATTCAGGATGATGGCAGTAAACGGTATCACCAATTGGCTGAAACACTGAATGGGCAGGGGGTAGAGAATGTTGAAACGGCTGCTAAAGCGATCTTCTACCAACCCCTTCACGAGGCATATTCTGCTGTGATGGATTCCCAAATACTGCAGGAAGTGGAAACCTTCAGAAACACTTTACCACTATATTCTCTGGATACCGTGGTGGAAATAGCACACCAGATCGAAAACCGCTATCTTCTCTTTTTGAGTAGCGTTAAGCAATTTGAAGAGATGGATGTTGACCATGCCCCTCTTTTCAACACGATTCAAAATGAAATCAAACCGCTCCTATTCTTTGATGAGGGGTGGATTGCCAAAACTTTTCATTTAATGAAACCTCGATTTCGAGCGGGATTCAAATTTCTTTCGTCTCTATTAAAGGAAAAAAATTGGTATCCTGTATTGTGGCACTGGGTATTTCTTCATGATTTAGGGAAACTGATAGAAACGGAAGAAGAGAAATCGACACTCCTTACCCTCAGCTGGTTAGAAGAGTGGCAAATGGAGAACTGTCTGAAACGGTTGTTAAATGTCCAGGGAGTGGAAGATAGCCAGGTTGATGATACCATCCGATTATTAAAATTACTCATCCGTCATCAATACTGGTTTGACCCGGAGGTGAAACGGAAAAAGCCCTACCTGCTGTTGAAGAAACTTCTACAAAGTGTCGAATTTCAACATTTTTTAAAAATCCATGAATTCGATGGCATTCTGTGGTTTAATAAGGAATCATTTGAAAAAGCACTTGAAGGGCTATTTATTATCCGTGTTTTTCAAATAGTCGTTAAGGCCTATACCCAGGTTAATGAGGTCCGAGAACAAAAGGGACCCAAGAAAGCAGGGGGAAGTTCTAAGGAATCTATTGAATCTGATTTTGGAAAAAAGTTGGTGGAAGTGTATAATGTTATCCATCGCTGGAAAAAAGCCATGATAGAGTCTGAATATCAAATTGAAAAATTACTAAATTTGTTGAAATGAGCTTAGATAAAGAGGAGCTATGAATCATAATTTCCAACCCCCCTCAGAAGAACCCACGTCTCCCACCCCCCGTGAAGCCGTTTGGGTCATCTTATTGAGTTTTTTCTTTTTTGTCTTTGTCACTATTCTCCTGACTGCTGTTCTGGGAATCGAGATGGATGAAGCGGCAGTACAAAATTCCTGGAAAGTGAAGTGGATGTTATTTTTTGGAGAAATCAGCCTGGCACTGATCCCTTATCTTTATCTGCGACGGAAAAACTTACCTGTTGCATCCACCATCCGCTGGCAGCATGTGCCGGCTTCGGTTTTCTGGCTTTCTTTCCCCATGGGGCTTTCTCTGGCTTTGTTGAGCGATGAGATAGATCGATTGATTCAACTGGTTATTCCCCGCTCAGAGGAAGCCACCCAGGCATTGATTGCATTTATGAAAGTCAATTCCTTTATTGAATTTTTACCCCTCTTTCTCAGTGCGGTCATCGCTGCCGCTTTAATTGAAGAGGCTATTTTCAGAGGGTTTTTACAGGGGGTGCTGGAGAAATATACTCATCTGAATCGGGCTATTATTTATGCCAGTCTTGCCTGGACGTTTTTGCACCTGACTCCTTTTTCATTATCCATCGCAATTCCCATTTTTCTCTTTGGTTATATGCTGGGTTATTTTACCTGGAGAACCAGAAGCATCATCCCGGCTATTATTTGCCATGGGATGAATAATGGACTGGCACTTCTGTATTACAATATCGACTTTTCGGAACATGTTCCATTCTATGAATGGAAGGGGCAGGTCTCACCGTTTTTAATTATTCCGGCGGTTTTTGTGGTTTACAAAGGGGTTCAATATCTGGAAACTCTTTATCGAAGCGAAAGTCTTTCTTCTTCGGATGCCAGTTCTTCAGATTCATAATTCAATAGTGGATTGCTCTTAAAGAACGTCAACAAATCTTCTTCAGCTGTTTTGACATTGATGGCACGGATATTTTTGAGAGTATCAAACACCGCCTGAGGAGAAACATTTTCCAGAGCGGCTACTTCTCGATAGGTTCCCAGATCCTTATAATTCCAGAAAAGACGGTAATGCCTTTCACTCCAACGGGATTTGAGCGCTGTAATGAGCTGAAAAATAGTATTGATTAAGAGGTCATAATTCTTATTGGAGGATTTCAAACAGTAGATGTATTTCTTCTTCTTGGCATAATCCAGTGCTTCATTGGCACGGTGGAAGGCCGGACCATCCATCTCAATGGGGAGTCGTCCCCCCATCTTATACACTTTACCAATCCCAATCCCAAAGCGCAATTTTACCGGAAAAGTTAATTTCTCCAGAGCCAGCACACACCTGAAAGCGGCTTCCAGATTGGTTAAAAGCCCCTGAAATTCATCCCCTTTGGAAATGGTAAATGGCGCTTCGATAACCCCCTGGAACTCTTCATTTATCTGAATAATTGCTGATTTAACATACAACTGAGTTTGATAGCGGCTTTTCCCACTCAGTTGTTTGGATCCACTTACATCTCCGATGATGACTACATACGGTTTCTTATCTGAGTCCATCCTTGTCACCCGTTCTTTCATCCATTGTTTAAGTGTTTAAGAAGAAGATTTCCACTGAATTCTGTAGGTAAATCTTCCGGTGGAATTGGATTTTGATTGTAGTTGAAGTTGTATCTCTCTGGCTCCACACAGTTCAACCGCACGCGTTAAAAACCTTTCCAGAAAACGTTGAAATGGTGGATGGATTTCATCTTCGATGACGAATGAAAGCTCTGCCGAGGTTTCCGATAACGGATGATAGCTTAGAGTTCCCAGATTCCAGAGTTGTGGGTAGAGCACCTGAAATTGAGCCAAAAAACGCTGAGGCTCTTTTGCTTCTACATAATTCACAAAGTAGCGGTCCATTATCATATCTGCAAAATCCGACCCGATACGATTAAAAACCTCCTCTTCAGATTCCGGTGCTAATTGAACAATGTAAGAATCCAATTCCTTGAGTAATTCGAAGGGATATTGATTGACGGGAAAGACCTGGTCAAAAATAAATTGGTGAGCCTGGGGTGATAATAATTGACTTAATTGCTTTAGCTGCTCGGAATCAAATTGTTTCTTGATATACTCAAAGCGTGAATGAAAAACAAGCCCGCGAATACCATTCATGCTTCCTTACCCCATGTCAAATGTCAATCTCTCCGCAGAGAATTTACACTATTTTTGACGAAAATCAAACTTATTAACTTGATTTTTTTATTTTCAAGGGTAGGTAAACTGAGTTAAGGGTGGAAAAACCTCCTTACTGAACACTTTGCACGAAGACGAATAATGCGAAGCAAGATTGTTACATATTTTTATTTTTCCACGTTGAGGAGGGTGTGATTTTTTAATTCCTTGATAAGTTTAATAAGTTCATCCAGATGGTAAGGTTTTTGAAGGTACGCACTAATTTCCGGGTTTTTTTGAAGTAGCTCTTTCTGTTCCGCATGCCCACTCGATAATACCGCTTTTATCCGGGGATTAATTTTTTTGATGGCCTTGATAGTATCAACGCCACTCATCCCTGGCATCGCCAAATCCACAATGGCGATATCAATCGAAGGATGTTCCTTCACGACCTTTATCGCATTTTCACCACCGTCTGCCTGAAACACCTGATAACCCAGGATACTCATGGAATCGCTAATGGATTCTCGGATTAAATCTTCATCATCTACCAGTAAAATGGTATCAGAGCCCTTTAATTCCGGGAAGTGGTGATTGCTGGTTTTTTCTTTGACAGCTTCAGAAGTGGGTTCAAAATAGATATGGAAAACAGTACCTTTACCCGGGCTGGTTTCCACTTCAATGTAGCCATTGTGACTTTTGATGATACCATAGACAACGGACAATCCCAGGCCTGTTCCCTGCCCAACACTTTTCGTGGTAAAGAAAGGATCGAAAATTTTGTCCAGATGTTCATCCGGGATTCCGGTTCCGGTATCGGAGACGGAAATTTTTACCATCTCCTTTTCTCCAACCTCGGGTGTGGCGGATGGTCTGTATTTTTCCAGAGAGGTGCGAACGGTTATCACCCCACCATCGGGCATGGCATCCCGGGCATTTAAAGCCAGATTCATCAATACCTGAGTAAACCGCGTTTCATCAGCGTTAATATTTGGAAGGTCTTTTGACAATTCCGTAACAACCTGAACCTGCTTGCCCAAACTACTTTGCAACACCGGGATAAATTTCTGAATGGTTTCATTGGGGGATAAAGGTTCCAATCGGACTGGCTGGTTTCGAGAAAACATCAGAAGTTGCTTGGTGAGGTTCGCCGCCCGTTCAGCCGCCTCCTGGATCACGTTTAAGCGACGGGTGCTTCTTTCATCCTCCCCAATCGCCATTTTTAACAAGTCAATGTTGGGGGTAATGATTCCCAGAATGTTGTTAAAATCATGGGCAATCCCTCCCACCAGTGTTCCAAGGCTCTCCATTTTTTGCAGTTGAATGATTTGCTGCTGAGACTGTTGCAAATCCTCGTTCACTTTTTCAAGATGTCGTGCCTTTTCCTTTAATGCCTCTACCAGCAGTAATTTATCCAGTGTAATCGCCGCCTGATGGGCAAGAGAGGTTATTAAATGCAAGTCCTCCAGATCAAAGGTGCTTTTCTCATTTTGAAGATAAACTGCCACTCCATGATTATAATCATGGTCACTGATGGGAACGGCTATTAAACCCATAATCTCATCCCCTGCCAATCCCAGCTCTTCCAGATCATCTTCCTGCAGAGAATTTTCACTCAAAAAATACGATTGCTTATCATAATATGCACGCCAGATGACGCCCTCATTCTGAGATACCGGGTGCAGTTTTTGCAGACGCCCCTCCCGTGAAGCGCGAACTGGTTTCAACATGTTCTTGCGGGAATCCCAGAGGAAGATGATGGATTCTTCAGCATCCAACAAGTCTTTACCGCTGAAAGCGAGGATATCCACAATTTCATCCAGGGTATTGCACCGGATGGTTTCATAACTGATTTCGATAAGTCGGGCCAGTTTTCGAGCATTCTTCTTATTCTTTTCATTCACCATTTCCAGTTCTTTGGTCTTCTGATACAGTGCCCGGTTCGTCTGGGAAAGGCGGGCCTGACTTTCCAGAATTTCCTGCTGGGTCTGAATTTTTTCAGTAATATCGATAAAAGCGATAATGTAGGTATTGGTTTGTCCTTTTTCCTCGATGGCCGAAACACTGAGCTCTACGATTTTGGTTAACCCTTCACGGGTTAATAATGTAAATACATAGTCTTTTAATTCTGTGTTTGATGTTTTAAGATGATTTTTAAGCGCATTGAAATGGCTGATACCGAGCAAAGCCGCCAGATGATTTTTTACCAGATCCTCATGCTCCAATTCAAAAAAATCACAGGCACTCTGATTGGCCCGTATCACATTGCCCTGGGCATCGGTTATCAGAAAGGGAATGGAAATAGAGCGAAAAAATGCATCAAGATATGTACGGTATTGATTCAACTCCTTCAGCCTTTTGTCCATGGTAGTGACAAATTTGTTAAAGGCTTGCACTACCAGGGATACTTCATCATTGCTTTCATCAGCCAGACGAGTATTGATTGACTTTTCCGCATCCGCACATTCTCGAATGGTACCGGCGATCCGAATCAATGGTCGGGTAAGGGATTGGGAAAGCATTCGGGCGAATATAAGGATTCCCAGAAAAAGTGGGAGGGTAATCATTCCCAGCTGAAGGAACAGGTCTAAAGAGGAAAGTTCACCCCAGCGGGGAAGAAAAAAATAGCTTAATGCCAGCAGGTAAGCAACCAGGAGGATGATCAAAGTAAAGGTGAAAACCCATATTTTGCCGGTGAAAGATATTTTAGAGAAAAATGATTTCATAATTAATCAGGCTCACTCATTGTGCGGTGAAGGGGATTTTTTTTACCTGAGTTGTTTTGTTTTCGACCAAAAGGGAAAAAAAATTACCCGAAAAGTGAAGGAAACCATGAAAAAATTTATCCCATCAGAGAAGCGTCATTTCTTTTCAGAGTCTCCAACATGTTTTTCACCTTCATATCCCAGCCGACTTTCTGGAAAAAACTCATGACATCATCCGGAATGGGAGATTGAATAGTTAGGAGCGAATCGTTTACCGGATGTGGAAATTCCAGAGCAACAGCCATCAATAATAAACGGTGAAGCCCAAACTCTTCACGAAACAGTCGGTTATGTTTTCCATCACCATATTGGACATCGCCGATAATCGGGTGGCGGAGGTGAACAAAATGCTTACGAATTTGATGCATTCGGCCGGTAATAGGTGTTATCCACACCAGTGAATAGCGGGCACTGGGAAATTTTCCCACCGCCACGGGCAAATCAATTTTCCCGAGCCGTATATATTTTGTGATGGCCTCTACCTGCTCTTTTGTTTTGTTCTCCTTTAAAGGGGCAGAAATTTCTCCCTTTTCCGGAACCCAGCCGCGCACCACCGCCAGATAATATTTTTTCACCGTCCGACTATTAAATAAGTTCTGAAGTTTCCTTGCCACATCCGAAGATAAGGCAAACACTACCACACCGGAGGTGGCCCGGTCCAGACGGTGCACCGGATACACCCATTGATTTAATTGATCCCGCAAAATTCTCATACAACTATCCTCACCCGGGGAAAGACGAGTGGGGTGCACATGAATTCCGGCAGGCTTATCAATAGCCACTATGTGCTCATCCTTATAGAGAATGGGTAATGTCTTTTTTTCATTCTTTCCCATATAATTGAACCTTTCCGGATTCAACTCTTTGTTTTTAACGGTTTAATACCTTAAATTGGTTCATTAACACACAGGGGAGTGTTTCATGAAATCCTATGTCTCTTTTCTTAATAGCTTATCACCATTGGTGCTCTGGATAATCCTGCTCCTATCTTTAGCCTCCGGAATAGTCATCCTTTCCCAGATCAAAAAATATGATACCATTTTACAGAATCAAACAGGGCATAAAATTATTCACCTCCAGTATGCCCAAAACAATATTGATGTTAAAAATATTGTGCTCAAGTGGAAAGAAAAGGGAATAATTTCTGCAGCTCATAATAGTATTTTATGGGATTGGGGATTGATTATTTCATACGTTCTTTTTTTAACCAGCGCCTATATGTTGTTAAAGAAATCCTCGGCTATTTTTCCTGTTTGGACCGCACTGGGCCCTTTACTTATCGGAGGACTTGATTTATTGGAAAATATCGGGCTGTTAACCTATCTTGCCAATCCCGATCACATTTCTCCGATCTCCATTCATCTCACAACATATCTGGCATCTTTAAAACTCATATTATTCATCTCATTCTGTGGGATTATCCTTATCCGGTTCTTTTCTCGTCCCCTAAAACCGGCAAAAGAATTTCATTCTCTTGAGGAGATCATTCCTGAAGAGCAAAAAATTATTGAAAAAAAACGGAATAGCATGGGATATCCGCCAATAAATCATCCTTCTGAAGGATTCTTTGGGATTGCCCTTTCCGGGGGTGGTATCCGCTCAGCCACCATTAATCTTGGAATTCTGGATATCTTAAATCGAATTGGACTGTTAACCAGAGCTGATTATCTATCCACGGTTTCGGGAGGTGGCTTTTTAGGTAGCTTTGTTCATGCAAAACTCCGCGAAATGGCATCGAAGGAAAAAGTAGCTTCTATTTTTTCTGAAAAGGAGATATCACATTTCCGGGAACACGGTGACTATCTTACCCCTGGCAACCGGCCACTGACAATTATCAAAGCTCTTGGCGCTTTTGCCGGAAGTCTGGTCCTGAATTGGAGCTGGGCACTGGCGTTCCTACTCACTATCATGTATGCACTGGGAACCGGGGTTTCCATTCTAGTCAAACTTCCGGAGGTTAAAACGTTCTTACTGTTGGCCACGATTATCATATTATTCTCACATCTTTTTTTATACTCACTACGAACAGTAACCATCGGAAAGGTAAGACTATGGTCAACGGATATCATCTATGCGATTGAGGGTATTTTACTGGGTCTTTGGCTTTCCATAGGTTTTTATCATCTCAGCAATAACATTTCTCTGTTCCAGATGATTCAGGATACTGGATTTTACTTGCCGGGAATTCTGGAAGAACTACCCCCTCTTGTAAGCAATTTCATCCTTGCCATCATCTTACTGCTTATCAGTGGCTTCTTTTTTAACCCCAATATTCATTCCATGCATCGATTTTATCGAGATAGAATTGCTGATGCTTATCTGGCAGCGGCGGGAAAAGAAGCCAAAAATCTCAAACTTCACGAGCTCACCCTGGATAAAAATCGGAATCCCCGGGAATGGAATGCTCCCTACCCCCTGATCAACGCTTGCTTGAATTTGACCGGTGAAAAAGATGAAGCCTTTCAGGGGGCTCGCTCCAGTGATTATTTTTTGTTTTCACCTCTATTCTGCGGCTCAAAACAGACCAATTATCTGCCAACAAAGTGTGCAGGTTACCACAATATAACCCTGGCGACCGCAACCGCAATTTCCGGTGCGGCAGTAAATCCAACCATGGGGTATTATACACGCCCCGCCCTTTCTTTTCTAATGAGCCTGCTTGGCCTTAAGCTGGGATATTGGGCACCGAATCCCAAATTTGAAGTTGTTCGCAAGGGGATTGAATGGTGGCCCCTTTATCTGTTCAGCGAATTATTCTCTAAAACCGATACCCGTAAAGGGCGAGTGAATCTTTCCGATGGAGGGCACATAGAAAACCTTGGAGTATATGAGTTATTGCGTCGGAAATGTAAGCTAATAATCGCTATTGACGCAGGAGCGGATCCCGAATTCACTTTTGAAGACCTGGAGAACCTGGTTATACGAGCTCGCAATGAATTGGGAATCGCCATTAAATTTCTTCATAAACCAGAAGAACGGATCTTTCCTCACCCATCTCTGGGATTTTCTCAGTATCACTATGTCGTGGCTGATTTAATCGAACTGCCGGATGATGAGCATAAAAGCACCCCTTTTGGAACCCTGGTATATATTAAATCCTCAATCAAAGCCCCACAGCGAAAATGGAAAAAAGAGGAAATCGCTCAACATCCCTGGTACCGAAGTTTTTTCTACAAAACATATCATCCCGCTTTCCCGCAGGAATCCACCGCAGATCAATATTTTGATGAGGCGCAATGGACGGCTTATTATCATCTGGGCTGTTTTATGGCTGGAGATCTCTTTAATATCGATGTGCGGGAAGAAAGCACATTGAATGAGATGAACTTTTCTGATAAAACCATTGAGGAGCTTATTCAATTATGGAAACATCAGAATACCCCATAGATGGTGTGCTGGACTTACACACCTTTCATCCTTCGGATGTAAAAGATTTGGTTCCGGAATATATCCGGGTCTGTCAAAGTAAGGGGATCTATCAAATCCGAATTATTCATGGCAAAGGTAAGGGAGTGCTGCGAAGAATTGTGCATTCTATCCTGGATGGGTTACCGGAAGTTGAATCGTACTGGCAAGAGAGCGGAGGTGGAAGCTGGGGTGCAACTATTGTGAAGTTAAAAGCGTAGGATACGAAGAAAATTCATCAATACTACTTTTGTACAAAAAAATTCATAGAAGCACTATGAATAACTAATCATGTGAAAATCTTGATCTGTTGTTATGAAATAACCTAAATTTATGACTGATAACATCTACAAAAATGATGGACGGAGGTAAATAAATGGGATTAATGGATTTTTTAAAAGGCAAAAAAAATGGAGAAGAATTTGATCCACTGAAGGACCTGGAACTGTCGAAGTTAAAAGTTGGCTATTACGTGGATTATGATCTGAAAACCTGGGTAGTTACGGCTTATCATCGCTATGATTATGGAGAAGGGTATTGGGGGGAAGAATGGGAACTCACCTCGGGCCGGGAAAAAATTTATCTGGGAAGAGAAGAGGATGATGAGGTGGAATGGACGGTCAGTAAAAAATTACCCATTGGGGCCATCGAAGGAGATGTTACCCGGCACATCATCGAACATGAAGACCCCCCAAACCAGATAACGGTCAAGGGAAAAGTGTATTATCTGGATGAATCCGGTCCAGCCTATTTTTACGAAGGTGGAAAAGGCGAACCGGTCGGCTTTATTTATTGGGACTTCATCGATGAGGAGGATGAATCTTTTGTCACCATCGAGCAATGGGGTGAGAGCGAATTTGAAGCCTCAGAGGGGTATTATGTGGAAGAATATCAATTTACCAATATTCTTCCCGGAAGCGATGAAAAGCATTAGAAAAATAGAGTAATAATAATGGGTAAAAATCGAAAAAGGGTGGATATACCATGAGAAAAGTGATTAGTGTCTTTGGAATGATATTGATTTCACTGCTTCTTTTTTCATGCAGTGCTTCATCTCCGGTGGAAAAATTAAAAAAAGAATTAGCACAATTTCCCCAATTCAGCATTATCCTGGAGGATATGAAGGAAGAGGGAACCTTTTTTAAAGATTATTATCATAAGTACAAAATTGTTTATGCCGAAGCCTTACCCGAGAATCCCGATAGTCTGGTATTTACCAGTGAAATTTTAGATTGGCAGAAAGTTAGCAAAAAAGAATTTCAGAAATATTTCAATTATCTGGGGATGGTAATTGCAGCTAAAACTCCTGAGGGAAAGATTACCGATACCCCCTATCCTCCAGGCTATCAATATGTCGGGAATCCTCGTTATGGACATTGGCGAACCGATTCGCAGGGGAATTCCTTCTGGGAATTTTATGGCAAATGGATGTTTCTTTCCAGTATGTTTAACATGTTTGGTAGGCCCATATACCGCAATGATTACGACGATTATCGACGCACCTATCGCCAGGGCCAACCCTGGTTTGGGAAAAATCGCCAGTATGGTACCTTTGGGGAGACAACCAAAAAGACGCATCGCTCTTTTTTCGAAAGGCGAATGGCCAAGGAGCGTCTCCGGAAGCAATCTTTCTCTCAGCGGGTAAAGAAACGGGTCCGACGAAGCAAGATGAGTGGATTCCGAAGTCGAAGCGGGGGCTTTGGAAAATGAGCATTTTTGCCCAATATATTCTTTATTTTGATCCAAAAATTTCCTGAAGCTTAATACCTACAAGTATTGGAGGGCATATGACGCTTGATAATGTTATCACCGGAATCATTTATTTACTTTCCGTTTTTATTCTCTTTTTTCTTGGTAAGCTGGTATATGACAAGCTCAACCGTCGCTTTGTATTGAAAGAGGAGTTGGTAAAAAAGGACAATCTGGCGTTATCTCTGGCGGTGTTCGGTTATTATCTCGGTCTGGTCATAGCATTGGGGGGAGTACTGTCGGGTGAATCTGCCGGTTTTGTCGAGGATTTGTTTGACATCTTCTTTTACGGGATTATTTCCATCATTCTATTAAACATTTCTATTTTTATTAATGACAAAGTAATATTAAGAAAGTTTGACAATGTCAAAGAAATCATCGAGGATCGAAACGCCGGAACCGGAATTGTAGAAGCAGCCAACCACATCGCCGTTGGTTTAATTATCTATGGCGCCATGAGCGGGGATACCGGAGATTTAATAACCGCCGCTGTCTTCTGGATATTAGGACAGTTGGTACTCATCCTCGCCGGACTGTTCTACAACTGGATCACCCCATACGACATTCATGAGCAAATTGAGAAAGATAACGTCGCAGTGGGAGTTGCCTTTGCTGGTGCTTTAATTGCTATCGGAAATGTTATTCGAATCGGAGCGGAAGGGGACTTCATCTCCTGGCAGTACAACCTCAGTACTTTTTTTGGCTTTGTGGTCTTTGGATTAATTATGTTGCCGTTTGTTCGTCTGGCAACTGATAAAATATTGCTACCCGGTGAAAAACTGACGGATGAACTGGTTCATCAACAGAACCCCAATATCGGGGCAGGAGTTATCGAAGCCATGTCCTATATTGCCGCTTCGTTTTTATTGGGTTGGGTTGTCTAATTTAAATCAAGGAGATCATGAAAGAGCAAGCCCTCTCGACTCCAGCTGCCGATACCACCCAACGGAGTAAAACTCCTTCGGGTAACTTTCTACTGAAAGCATGCATCTTTGCAACCGGTCTGGCCGGTATTGTTGCTGAATATGTGATGGCGACGCTGGCAAGTTACCTCCTGGGAAATGCCGTTTTACAATGGACATTAACCGTCTCGGTGATGTTGTTTGCCATGGGAGTAGGGAGTCGAATCAGCAAGTATATCCGTAATTCACTGTTAGACGCCTTTGTCTGGGTGGAGCTCCTGCTCTCATTACTCTGTGCCAGCAGTGCGGCACTCATTTATTTTCTATCCATCTATATCCAATGGATTGCACCGTTATTGTATTTCCTTTCATTTTGTATCGGTCTGTTAATCGGATTGGAAATTCCTCTCGCTACTCGCTTGAATGATTTTTTTGAAGAACTCCGAATCAACATAAGTTCGGTTATGGAAAAGGACTACTACGGGGCACTCCTGGGCGGATTGCTCTTCGCCTTTGTGGCTTTACCCTATCTGGGATTGACCTACACCCCAATCATACTGGGAAGCATCAATTTCTTAGTAGCCTTTGCCCTCTTTCTTCGCCATCGTAAGGTACTGGACTCACCCCGGAAAGTCTCTATGGGATTTTTGGTGGTACCAATCTTCTTAATCTTAATTGCCTGGAATGTGGAGCCCATTATCTTATATGGGGAGCAACAAAAATATGTGGATAGAATCATCTATCAGGAGCAAAGCCCTTATCAGCGAATTGTTGTCACCCAATGGAAGGAACATTTCTGGTTATTCCTGAATGGAAATGAACAATTTAGCAGCTATGATGAAGAACGTTACCATGAACCTCTGGTACATCCAGCCATGCAACTAAGCGTTTCTCGTGATCATGTTTTGGTTCTGGGAGGTGGAGATGGATTGGCGGTTCGGGAAATTTTAAAGTATCCTGATGTCAAGCGAGTTACCCTGGTAGATTTGGATCCGGCGGTAACCCGCCTTGGCCAAACCCATCCGCTATTTGTAAAGCTGAATGAAAATGCCTTGAATCATCCAGCGGTAACCATTATAAACACCGATGCCTATGCATATCTGAAAGAAACGGGGAACATTTATGATGTCATCATTATCGATCTTCCGGATCCCAAAACGGTCGATCTCGCCCGATTGTATACTCGGGAATTTTATCAGCTTTGTTCCCGCCATTTAAGCAAAGGAGGCACCATCGTTACCCAGGCAACCAGCCCATTCTTCTCGCGAAAAGCATTTCTTTCCATTTTGAAAAGCTTTCGAGCCGCTAATCTTTCAGCAATTCCCTATCATAATAATATTCCTACCCTCGGTGAATGGGGTTGGGTAGTGGGAATTAAAGGAGTAAAAATATCCCCGGAAGCAATGCGGGAGAAACTGGCACAACTCACCTTTGAAAATATTCCCACCCGGTTCCTGAACAATGATGCTATGATAAGCATGATTCATTTTGGTAAAGGGGAACTGGACGACTATGACGAAATTGAAGTAAATCATGAACTGAATTTAGCTGTGTATCATTATTACAAAAGCAATGATTGGGAATTATATTAAATGATGGATGCTGAAGGGAAGTATCGCTATATTTAACCATCTTTTGCTTATCGAACAACAAAGCAGTTTAAATAATATGAAGAAAGCCCGAAGGTTGCCAATTTATTCCACCATCATTCGCATCATTAAGTTTTTTCAAAAGGAAAATTTGCTCCAGTTGTTTTTCATTATTGTGCTCCTGATAATTACCAGTAGCCTCCTTCTGGCATATTTTGAACCCAATCTCAGTTTACTCAATGCCCTCTGGTGGAGCATCGTCACACTCACCACAGTTGGTTATGGTGACATCACTCCCACGACGCTGGAGGGCAGAGTCGTGGGCATAATCATCATGTTTTTTGGTATTGGACTGCTGGGAATGTTTACCGCAACGATCGCCAGTATTTTTGTAGAAAAAAAATTAAAGGAAAATAAGGGTATGAAATCGTTTCATTTTGAGAATCATATTATCCTTTGCGAGTGGAATCATCGAACCCGAGAAATCCTGGCACAATTAAGAATGGATGAACGCACTGCGACAGCTCCCATCGTTTTAATTGCCAATATACCCGAAAAACCAGTAGATGATGACAATCTCTATTTTATCCAGGGAGAGGTGACAGAAGAAACGTTAACGCGGGCGAATTTGAAACAAGCAAAGACGGTGGTCATTCTGGGCAATGATCGACTGGAAGCCAATGCCCGAGATGCTCAGGTCGTACTGGCGACCCTGACCGTAGAGAGTATCAATCCTGAAGTTTATACGATCGTGGAACTCGTAGATGAAGCCAATGTTCAGCATTGTAAACGAGCCCATGCCGATGAAATTATCGTGGGTAGTGAATTCAGCACTCATTTAATTTCTCGCGCAGCTCTGGATCACGGCATTTCAATTGTTATTTCAGAACTGTTGAGTTCCAGGGTGGGGAATGACATCTATAAAATACCGGTCCCCATTCATCTGACTGGAAAACGTTTTATTGAAGTTTTTTCCTCATTAAAGGAACAGTACAATAGCATCGCACTGTCGGTTCAAAGAGGGAATTACGGTGCGGTTATTTCTAATCCCGGTATTGATTTTCGAGTAGAGAAAGGGGATTTTCTGATTGTCATATCTGAAAAGAAACCGGATGCAACCAAGCCCCTTCACGGTTAGAATGACAAAAAATAATTCATGGCAACTCACTCCCGCTTGAATCGTAAAACTATTTAAAAAATTACAATGAATATCTTAAATCGAATTTATCGAATTGTGAAAACCAGTATAGCGACTCAATTTGAAAATTGGAATCCAAAGGAACAGGCCTCTGATGAACCCAAGATTGAGGACCCGCTCTTCGAAAACACCAGAGAGAAAGTTCGGAGTGAAGAGACCACTCCTTCCTCCATTGATCCGGTTTTGGCAGAGTATTATGCCAACCTGGAAATACCCTATGGTTCTGATTTACAAACGGTCAGGGCTGCTTGGAAAAAATTGTTGAAAAAATACCACCCGGATGTTTATTCCGGTATCCCGGAAAAAGAGCAAATGGCTACTGAAATCGTAAAACGCCTGAACCATGCCTATCGGGAATTGGAAAAAAGATTATCCGATGAACATCAAACCTAAAAAGGAGGGTTTTTAGATGAGTGATAAATTTGAGCTTGTGAAAAATTATCTTCTGGATCTGGATTTAAAAATTGTTCACGAAGATCCGGAGGAAGAACTGGTTATTGTGGAAGATCCGGAAAACGGAATTCAAAATTTAATTGTAGATTGTGAAGAACCCATTGTCATCCTGGAACAGGTCATTATGGAGGTACCTCAGAATCCCGGAGATTTTTTCAAAAGACTTCTTCAGATGAATCGAACACTGGTTCACGGGGCCTTTTGCCTGGACGAGGATGGAAAATTAGTACTCTTCCGCGATACTCTGCAGTTAGAGAATCTGGACTTGAATGAGATGGAAGGAAGCATTCATGCATTATCCCTGGCTCTGGCAGAATATAGCGGGGAACTTCTGAGCTATGCCGGGAAACAATAAGCGAAGATGAGCTGATTGATAATAACGAATATAAAAGAGGAGAAATAACATGGGAATCTTTCAACGAATTTTTAAAGTTGCTCAATCCGAAGCCCATTCGGTTGTGGATAAACTGGAAGATCCAATAAAGCTGACCGAACAGGGGATTCGGGATTTGAAAAAGGATCTGCAGGAGGCAATGAAAAGCCTGGCGGAAGTCAAAGCCATCGCCATCCGCATGAAGAAGGATGCTGATGATCAGAAAAAATTGGCAGCAGATTATGAGCGAAAAGCCATGATGCTGTTACAAAAAGCTCAACAGGGCGCCCTGGACCCCGGGGAAGCGGATCGGCTGGCGGCCGAAGCACTGGCTAAAAAAGAAGAAGCCACTCAACGTGCCGCACAATTTATGGCCAATTATAAGCAGCAACAACAAATGGCGGATCAACTTCAGGTGAAAGTGGATAAACTGAAACAGGCCATAACGAAATACGAAAATGAATTAATCACCTTGAAAGCCAGAGCTCGTACTGCACAGTCAATGAAAAAGATTAATAAGCAACTTTCTCAAATTGATTCCTCCAGCACTTTAGCCATGCTGGAAAAAATGAAAGATAAAGTCACCGAGGAAGAATCCCTTGCCGAAGCCTATGGGGAGATTGCCGATACCTCTACCTCTGTGGATGAAGAAATCGAAAAAGCTCTGGAATCTCCGGCCCCTTCTGCCGCCGCGGATTCTCTGGCAGCGCTAAAGAAGAAGATGGGAATTGCTTCCGAATAAAGTTCTTTAAACATTTTATCTTATTAAGCCGGTGCTGTTAATCAGTATCGGCTTATTTTTTGGAATAGCTGTTAATGAAATTTCATATTGCTTTATCCAGACTTATAAACACACTAAATTTGACGAACATTAGAAACAATTTTTTTTAAAAACAACCTGCAAACGTTTCGGGGGTTAGTATTATGATGAGAACTGCTATCATCGGATGTGGAAGTATGGGATTAACATACGCCCGTTCCTTTCTTCAATTTAACCTGGTGAGTCGAGAACATCTTTTATTGGTTGCTAAAAATGAGACCCATCGCAAGCAGTTAAAAAAATTAAATCTGGGGAAAACCGTCAGTAAAATTGATAAACGATTGAGGGAATATGGCATCATTATTCTTTCAGTAAAACCACAGGATTTCCCAAGCATAACTGAACCATTAAAGAAAGCTATCGCGCCTCACCATGTGGTTTTATCCGTGATGGCCGGTGTCACCATTGAGACAATTCAAAAATCGCTCAACCACAAAATTGTTATACGGGCCATGCCAAACACTCCAGCACAGTTAGGGATGGGGGTAACAGCATTTACGGCCAGCAAGGATGTGAATATTCATCAGGTGAGTATTATTGAAAATTTGCTAAGCACTACCGGTCGCACAATTTTTCTGGAGAAAGAGAACTTATTGGACGCCGTCACTGCCCTCAGCGGCTCCGGGCCGGCTTACTTTTTTTACGTGGTGAAATGTATGATAGAAGCTGGTGTGAAGATGGGACTGGAAGAGTCGGTTGCTTCCATGCTGGTTAAACAAACCATGCTGGGTTCTTTCCACCTGATGAACCAATCCCCCTATTCAATTGAGGAATTGATTCAAGCGGTTGCTTCTCGCGGGGGTACAACTGAAGCAGCATTTAAAGTCCTGGAAGAGAATCATTTTGAGCCTACATTAATTAAAGCCATTGAAGTTGCAAGAGATCGGGCCACGGAACTATCGCATCTATTTAACCATTCCTCAGATAAATAAAATCCCCGTTTAGTCCATTAAAAAACCCCCTGGAAGGCGCTCTTCTCAGGGGGTTTGTCAATTCCAGAAAGGGGTCGATTACATAACCACTAAACCTTCGGTGTTGGCATTAGCCAGTTTTTTGGTACTCAAATTATT
>RFIL01000353.1 GCA_003695285.1 Calditrichota bacterium | reverse complement strand
TCGGATTTCATGGAGATGTTCGTGGGAGTGGGAGCTGCTCGGGTGCGAGACCTTTTCCAGCAAGCCAAAGCCAATGCCCCCTGTATTATTTTTATTGATGAGATTGACGCCATTGGTAAGAGTCGAGCACGTACTCCGGTGATGGGGGGCGGATATGATGAACGAGAAAATACCCTGAACCAACTTCTGGTGGAGATGGATGGTTTTGATCCCGGAGTCGGGGTGATAATCATGGGGGCTACCAACCGCCCGGATGTACTGGATCCCGCTCTCTTACGACCCGGTCGATTTGATCGGCAGGTACTGGTGGATAAGCCGGATTTAAAAGGTCGCATCGCAATTTTCAAAGTCCATACCCGAAATTTATTGCTGGCAGAGGATGTCGATTTAAAACGGTTAGCCGCTCAAACCCCGGGATTCGCGGGAGCAGAAATCGCTAATGTCTGTAACGAAGCTGCTCTGTTGGCCGCCCGCAAGAATCATGAACGAGTTACCATGCGCGATTTTGAAGAAGCGATTGAAAGAACCATCGCCGGTCTGGAAAAGAAAAATAAACTTATCAACGAAAAAGAACGAAAAATTGTAGCCTATCATGAATCCGGCCATGCAATCGTCGGATATTTTACTCCCGGTGCAGACACGGTACAGAAGGTTTCCATAGTGCCCAGAGGTATCGGAGCGCTTGGATATACTCTCCAGATGCCGCTGGAGGATCGCTATTTGATGTCGGAATCAGAGTTGCTGGGAAAAATCAAAGGGCTACTGGGAGGAAGAGCAGCAGAGGAATTGGTTTTTGGAGAAGTTTCTTCCGGTGCTTCCAATGATCTGGAAAAAGTGGCTCAAATAGCGCGGAACATGGTCACAGTGTATGGGATGAGTAAACGGTTACCCAATCTTTCTCTGGTGCAAAATTCTAATCCCAATTTTTTAGGACAGGGAGCTTCGCTGGAACGTCGTTCGGAAAAAGTTGAACAGTTGATTGATGATGAGGTGCTGGAAATCATCCAGCAGGCTTACGAAGAGACTAAAGACTTGCTCCGTGAAAAACGAGATTTACTGGATAAAATGGCCAATGCCCTGCTGGAAAAAGAAGTGCTGGATTACCATGAAATTCGGGAAATTCTCGGTGAGAAAGTTAACCAGTGACCGGGGAGTAACAATTTCTGAGAGATAAAGAAAACGCCACTCTGTATGAGTGGCGTTTTCTTATCAGTTAATATAACATTTATTCAACCGTGACACTTTTGGCCAGATTGCGGGGCTGATCTACATTGCAACCTCTCATAACAGCAATATGATATGCCAGAAGTTGTAGAGGAATTATGGAGATTACCGGTTGTAAAAAGTTAAAAGTATTGGGTATCGGAATGGTATAATCGACCATGTCTTTCAATTTTTCATCACCCTCAGAGACCACCGCAATCACCCGACCTTTTCGTGCTTTTACCTCCTGTATGTTACTGATAATCTTTTCATAGGTGCTATCCTTAGTGGCAATCACCACCACCGGCATATCTTCGTCTATCAGAGCGATAGGACCATGTTTCATTTCAGCTGCGGGGTAACCTTCGGCATGAATATAGGAAATTTCTTTCAATTTTAATGCCCCTTCCAGAGCCACAGGATAATTATACCCTCGACCAAGATAGAGGAAGTTGGTTTTATCTTTGAATTGATAGGCTATCTCTTTTACGATTTCATCGCTTTTTAACGCTTGCTCTACCTTTTCCGGCAAAATCATCATTTCCTGAACAATACGTCGACCGGCTTCGGCAGACATGGTTTTGGTTCGGGCAATCATGATGGTCAGCAACGCCAGTGCTGTCACCTGTGAAGTAAAGGCCTTGGTGGAAGCTACACCAATTTCCGGGCCGGCATGAATATAGGTACCTCCATGGGTCTCCCGAGCAATGGAAGAGCCCACCACATTCACAATCCCCATCACTGTGGCGCCTTTGCGTTTGGCTTCCCGAAGAGCTGCCAGAGTATCTGCCGTTTCTCCCGATTGACTGATAGCGATCACCAGATTATCGTCTTCTATGATGGGGTCCCGATATCGAAATTCAGAGGCATATTCCACCTCGACCGGAACACGGCAATATTCCTCTAACATATATTCACCGATCAGACCGGCATGATAGGAAGTTCCACAGGCTGTGATTAAAATTTTTCGGGCACGAAGAACATTATGGAGGATGGGGCTCAATCCCCCCAGGCGGGTCACCCCTTCTTCCGGCTGTAACCGACCTCTCATGCAATCAGCAACCGTTCGGGGTTGTTCATAAATTTCTTTGAGCATGAAGTGGTCATATCCGGCTTTCTCGATACGTTCCAGATCAAAAGTAACCCGCTCCACTTTCTTCTCGATGACTTCATTCTCGATGGTTTTAGTCACGTAGCCATGTTCATCGATAATTGCGATTTCACCATCTTCAAGATAGATTACATCGCGGGTATGGGCAATGATGGCAGAAGCATCGGAGGCAACAAAGTATTCCTCATCTCCAACCCCTAACACCAGTGGGCTCCCCATCCGGGCTGCAAAGAGTTTCCCGGGTTCATGTTTTGTGATAAGTGCCAGACCATAAGTACCATCAATTTCCAGCAATGCGGAACGAAAGGCATCTTCAAAATTCTGAGTATGCTTATAAAACTCTTCAATCAGATGGGCAATAATTTCCGTATCGGTTTCGGTGTTAAAGGTGTGTCCTTTGTCCTGAAGCATCTGACGTAAGGTTGAATAGTTCTCAATAATCCCATTATGAACCAGCACGATGTTACCTTCACTATCTGTATGGGGATGGGCATTAATTTGATTGGGCTCACCATGAGTAGCCCAGCGGGTGTGAGCGATTCCAACAAGACCTCGCATGGGTTTGTCGCCGATGGACTGTTCCAGAACAGATATTTTACCGACCTGTTTTTCGATAATAATCTGTCCGTTATTGGACAGCGCAACCCCGGCGGAATCATACCCCCGATATTCCAGTCGTTTTAAACCATTTATTAAAATTGGATAAGCGTCCCGTTTACCAATATAGCCAACAATACCGCACATAAAGCAACTCCTTTGCTTTAAATAATTCCTTGTTCAATTTTTTATTTCTATTCCCACTCAATCGTGGCAGGGGGTTTGGAACTGATATCATAGACCACGCGGTTAATCCCTTTCACTTCATTGATGATTTGATTCGAGACCTCCGCTAAAAAGTCGTATGGAAGCGGGTACCAATCGGCAGTCATGCCATCGGTGCTGGTAACCGCACGTAAAGCCAGAACATTTTCGTAGGTTCGTTCATCTCCCATCACTCCAACGGT
>RFIL01000352.1 GCA_003695285.1 Calditrichota bacterium | reverse complement strand
CGTATGACCTATGGTGATGGAGATGGGGTAACTTTCAGCCCTCTGGTCTCAATTGATGTCGTTGGTCATGAGATAACTCACGGGGTCACAGAACATTCCGCCAATCTGGTGTATTCTTATGAGTCCGGCGCATTGAATGAATCCTTTTCCGATATTTTCGGTGAAGCCATCGAAAATTACGCTGCGGGGAGTAATGACTGGTTAATCGGGGATGATATCGATATCAGCGGGAATGGAATTCGCAATATGTCCAATCCCAACGAAGATGGCGACCCGGATACTTACAAAGGCACTTACTGGGCAACCGGCTCAGGAGACAATGGCGGTGTTCATACCAATAGCGGTGTTCAAAACTTCTGGTTCTATTTGTTAACCAACGGTGGTTCAGGGGTCAACGATAACGGATTTTCCTACAATGTAAGTGGTATCGGATTAACCAAAGCGGCTGCCATTGCCTATCGCAATCTCACGGTTTATTTGACCACCAATTCCAACTATTCTGATGCTTATCTGGGTGCCCTGGATGCCGCTACGGATTTATACGGTGCCGGTTCAGCGGAATATAACTCTGTTTCCGACGCCTGGGATGCCGTGGGTGTGGATGATTCCAACGCCGGTGGTGGTTCCAACCCGGGTGGTGGCGGAGGATGTCTAACCTCCCTCTATTCCTTCGTCTCGAAGCAATTCTCAGCCATCGATTTAAAACCCGTTCCTCAGACGATTAGCTATGCTAACAAAATCACCAAACAATATGACGCTGAGATGAATGATGTGTACAGCATCCTGGCACATCATCCTCGTATTCAAAAACAACTTTATGAGTTAATTCGGGATGCCAGAGGGTTTATTAATGGAGATGTGCGCCTGAATGCTTTACCGGAAAACACCCTCGATAAAGCCATTGACATTGTCTATCGGATTCGCTCCGAAAGCAAACGGTTATCTACCCGGAATTTTCTGTTAACTGTGGCGACAACGCTGGAAAAGACCAAAAATGATGCAAATTACACCCGGGTTCTGGAATCCATCTTCAACGATCTTTCGGTAATGAGTGATGATCATCTCTCCAGGGTGGGAGATGATAACGTTGCGAAGACCTTCTCTCTCAGTCAGAATTATCCCAATCCTTTCAACCCCAGCACCACAGTGTCCTTTTATCTACCGGAAGAATCTCATGTGAGCATCAAGGTCTTCAATGCCAGTGGTCAGCTGGTTGAAACCCTTCTGGATAGGCAGCTTCCGCCCGGAGAAAAATATTTGACCTGGGATGCCGGTCAATACGCCTCCGGAATCTATTTCCTCAAGATGGAAACACCGAAATTTTCCAGAGCTATCAAAATGATCTTGATGAAATAATTAAATCTACCATGCCTCTGGTGTTGCAGTTTTTCTGTGACACCAGAGGTATTTAAAAGTGAGAATACCATGTGCCCAATTATTAATGTATTTGGATTCCATATAAGCTCATTTCTGCTATTTAATTTCCTTGGCTTTTTTGCCGGGGCTCTGCTGTTCAAATTTCGGTTAAAGAATAGCAACACTGAACAGGTCAGATTCTGGCATATTGTTTTGATTATCGGGTTCGGAGCTTATTTTGGTTCCAAAATATACTATCTCTTTGAAGAGCCACGGCTTTTTCTCGCACATCCTGTAGAGGTTATCTTTAGCTTTAACGGTTCTGGATGGTTCGGGGGATTCTTGGGATGTTTGTTATTACTCTATATCTACATTCACAAAAAAGAAATGACCTTTATGCAACTGCTCAATCTACTTGCCCCTTCTATTCCGCTTGGCATCATCTTTGGACGCTTTGCCTGTTTCATGGCAGGAGATGGCTGCTACGGGATACCTACCGATTTACCATGGGGGATGTCCTTCCCCAATGGAACACTTCCCACCCTGTTAAAGGTGCATCCCACCCAGCTCTATGAGATTCTGGCCAATGCAATAATTTTATGGGTTCTTTTAAGAATTGAGAAACATTCCTTTGCAAGAAAACATTTATTTGCCTTTTACCTGCTTATGGGTTCTCCGGTACGATTCGGGGTTGAGTTTATTCGGTTAAATCCCATTCTGTGGGGCGGGTTGACAGCTCCTCAACTCATCTCTACAGGCCTTTTTCTATGGGCGGGGATTTACCTGATGTATCACAGATACCCACTCCCGGCGTTTCTTCCCAGGAAGCTCCTCCAGGCAATTAAAACTCTGCTATAGAGAGCTCACCAGCAAGAGGGGTTGAGACTTTTTCTTCTATTTTTTCCGGGTTATCCCCATACACGCCCAGCAGATGCATCAATTTGACAATCGTTGCTTCAGTGGTCATATCACCCGCAGAAATCGCACCCACTTCCGCGAGCCTCTTCCCATTTTGATAGCGTGTCAAATCTACTCTTCCATATAAGCATTGTGAGGTGATCACGACAATTTTACCCAGGTCAACAAGCTGCTTGATTTCTCTCAGAAAACCACTTTTTTCAATGGCCACGTTCCCCATTCCCAGTGCATTGATCACCACTGCCTTCACCGAATCGGTGTGGAGTAACCGAAGCACATCTGCACGCATTCCGGGAAAATAGCGAACTTCTATGACTTCATCCGAAAGTTCAGGATAAAATCGAAACTCCCCCTGAGGTTGAAGGTGGTTGTTATTAAATGAAATGTCAAGTCCCACCTCCGCAAGGGGCGGAAAGTTTGGGCTTTCAAACGCCTGAAACCCGGTGCTGGAGATCTTTACCGATCGATTGCCTCTCAGTAATTTGGTACCAAAAAAAATGCTTACCTCCGGGATGGGATGGGTGGCTAACTCCACAGAGTTTATCAAATTGGTTCGGGCATCGGTTCGGATTTCGGCCAGCGGGCGTTGCGAACCGGTAAGAATGACCGGTTTTTTTAAATTTTGCAACATGAAAGAAAGTGCCGATGCCGTAAAGGCCATGGAATCGGTACCATGGATGATAACAAATCCATCGTATTGATCCATTGAGTCGTGAATGGTAGTAGCCAGTTTTATCCAGTGTTCCGGTTGCATGTCGGCGCTGTCCATATTGAAAATCACCTGAAAGTCAATGTCAGCTATTTTTTGAATTTCAGGTACATAGCGGGTGATGTGTTCCTGAATTTGTGCTGGAACCAGGGTTTGTTCCGGTGAGAGAGGCACCATCCCAAAAGTGCCTCCGGTGTGTAAGAGCAACAATTTCTTCATCATTTCATCTTCCCCTCTTTTCTTGATCACCATTCATATTATCCCACCAGCGTGCCCCAACCATCGTACATACATCCCGTCATCTCAGCATATTCAACCATAATTTTGTTCCATTCCAGAAATTTCTCCTCACTCATCTGAATCGGTTGAGTTAACCCGGTAATCAAATAGCGGGCGTTGGAGTCAGTCGTTTCCTCTTTCTCAACGATTTCCACATCCGTATATCCCAGCCCTTCTAACTTTCTCTTCAACAGTTGAGCCCTGTCCCGGTTGGGAGAATAGAAAAAGAATTCCAGTTGTAACCAGTCATCCTCGGTAATTTGAAGACCTCTCAGGGTTTCTAAGGATTTTTTACAGGCTTCAAAAAATATTTCCAGATGGTGCGATTCCTCATCATGATTAATAGGCATTTCCCAACCTTTCCAACATACTACAGCATATGCAGGAAATATCAATAATAAAAAATTAAAATCAAAGTGGTATCCCCAAACTAAATTTTCGCTATCATCACCTGGAACAAATTCTGGAAAAAATGGATTTTTTCATCTATATTTCAAGACACAAGTTAAGGAGAGGACTCATGTCATTGTTAATCAAAAATGGGCGTATTGTAACGGCAGTGGATGATTACCTGGCGGATATCTATATAGAAGATGAGCAAATTTCTCTCATAGGAAAGAACCTGACGGTAACCGCTGAAAGGATTATTGACGCACGGGATAAACTGGTCATCCCGGGGGGAATTGATCCCCATACCCACTTTGAGCTTCCGTTCGGAAAAGAAGGGATTGTCTCATCGGATGATTTTTACACCGGGACCGTTGCCGCTGCTCACGGAGGTACCACCACGATTATTGACTTTCCCACCCAGGAGAAAGGGCATTCCACCCTGGAAGCATTAGATGCCTGGCACAAAAAAGCTCAGGGGAAATGTGTCATAGATTATGGATTTCACATGATTATCACTGACATGCCGGAAAAACGGTTACCGGAATTGCGCCAATTAATGTTTCAGGAGGGTATTACTTCCTTCAAACTTTTCATGGCTTACCCGGGGGTACTGTATGTAGACGATGGAATGCTATATCGAGTCATGCGAGAGACTGGAGAATTGGGGGGACTGATTGCCATGCATGCTGAGAATGGAATTGTCATTGATGAAATCGTTAAAGAGGCATTAAAGGTAGGTAAAACCGAACCCCGCTGGCATGCCCTTACCCGACCGACCCGAATGGAAAGTGAGGCGGTCCACCGAGCGATAGCCATTGCCGAAGTGGCGGAAGTTCCGGTCTACATTGTTCATCTTTCTTCAGCTGATGCTTTGAAAGAAGTGGTCTTGGCTCGAGATGAAGGTTTACCGGTCTTTGCAGAAACCTGCCCTCAATATCTTTTTCTGGATCATTCCTGTTATGAGAAAGAAGGCTTCGAAGGAGCGAAATATGTGATGACCCCTGTGCTCAGGGAAAAATGGAATCAGGCAGAATTGTGGCGAGGATTGAAAATGGGGGATCTGCAGACCACCGGAACCGATCACTGTCCTTTCTTTTATGAAACCCAGAAAAAGATTGGAGAACATGATTTTACCCGAATACCCAACGGTGGCCCCGGAGTCGAGAACCGGATGAGTCTCCTCTTTCAGGGAGGAGTGGTGGAAAAACGAATATCTCTAAACCGTTTCGTGGAAATTACCTCCACCGCTGCGGCAAAACTTTTCGGGCTATTCCCTCGTAAAGGAACCATCGCCGTTGGAAGTGATGCCGATTTGGTCATTTTTAATCCCAATCGAAAAGAAACCATCAGCATTCATAACCCGATAACCCACCATATGAATGTGGACTACAATCTGTATGAAGGATATGAGGTGCAGGGAATTCCTGAAACGGTAATTTCCCGGGGGAAGATAATCATTGAGAATTGTCAGTTCGTGGGTAGCAAAGGGCATGGACAATTCTTACAACGAAATAGTTTCGAATGGTAGATCATAACTGCACGAGATGTTGAGAGAACTCTCCCGGGGGCCCCGACCAGGATAGCGGGGAGCAGTGAAATCAAATTACCCCCAGCACATCCTCTTTCAACCACCCACTTTTGCCATCCGGTAAGGTGATCTTTACCCAACCGCTTCGATGTTCATCCAGCTCGACTTTAACCCCTTCGTGTAACACAAACATGTTGGTACTATTCTCATCGGGTGCACTATACACCGTCACCACGGATGACAGTACCACAGCCTCTTCTTGTTCAGCTCGTTTCACATTTACATAGAGAAGAAACGAACTTAGCACAATACAAACGATGCTCACGACCAGCATAATAAACAACAACTTCCGCCACCAGCTATGTCGAAGGAATAGATAGACGACAAGAAACACAACAAAGGCCAGGTAGGAAAATGCCGAAATTTTTGCCAGTTGATTGATAGTGAACAGGGATACCAGAGAATCCCACCATTTGAACAAAACAAAACGAGGTGGAAGCTCGATTCGATCCACCACCCGGGTGCTGGCAAACTCCCGGTTATGTTTAATATCCGGATCATGAGGGTCTAATTTGAGGGCCTTCTCATAATAGAGGATTGCCTTGCCGAGCTCATTCAGTTTGAAGTAGCAGTTTCCAATGTTATAATACAACTCACTGCTTTCCAGTCCCATGGCTTCGATCTGATGATACCATTCCAGCGCTTTTTGATAATCTCCGGAAGCGTAGGCTTCGTTTCCCTGATGAAAGAACCGTTTCACACCGGTTTGAGCAAAAACACCACCAAAGAAAAATAATCCAATGAAAATAATGAAAGGTACCTTTTTTCGTATGCTTTTTATCATGGATTCCTTCCTCCCCAGACAGAATAATTCACAAATACCTCCATTTACATACCTACTATTTTTTAAAAATATTTACCCAAACGGGTTAACAATTGTTCTGCTTTTTGATAAAATTGTTGTGCTTCTTCCGGGGTTACCTGAGTAGCGGCAAATCGTTTCAAATCCGCTTCATCCAGGATAGCTCCAAACTCTTCAACCATATTTTTCTCAACATTTCTATCAGTTAAGAGCTTCAAGACCTCATCTTTCAGCAATCCTGCCGATGGCGTATTGGTCTTGTCCGCCACAAAACCAATTAAACTTCGGGAGACCTCACCATAAAATTCTGCTAATTCACCTTTCTTCAGGAACTGATGGGCTTTTTTCAAACGATGTTTGGCTATCCCATAGGCTTTTCGCTTACGTGCATATTCCACATTGGTTCCCATTTTATCCAGATAGCGACGATAAGCGAGGGCAATTCCCAGGATAAGGGTAGCGCTAAAAATAGTTATCCAGTACCCCGGAGTGTTATAAACCCTGTATCCTCTGGGTTGCAAATGCAGCTCTTCTTCTTTGATAAAGTTGATATCTTTCCCCAACAACCGAACCTCGGATTTGGGCACATAATTATTCATAGTTAACCCCTCTACACCTTCTGCCGGGGTAACATTGATCTCATAGGCGTCACTACTCAGTGTGCGATATTTACCAGAAACCGGGTCAAAATAAACCAGTTTTAGAGCCGGAATCTGAAAAGTACCGGTGGTTCTGGGGATGAGAACATATTCCATTTCTTTAACAGAAATGAGCTTATTCCCTGCTCTGGATATGCTTTGACGAGTTTTGGGTTCAAAGACCTCAAATGTGGTAGGGAAATCAATGTTCAATTTTTTAAGGGATTTCAGATTCCCACTACTGGTTAATTTAATCTTGTATGAAATAGCATCATTTACCGTTACCGAAAGTTTATCTACATTCACTTGCATGGTCAAACTACCTACAATCCCGGAAAAATTACTGAGTTGACTGTTTACCGGTAACGGTCTCACTTTGAAAACCACCTCATTGCTGGTGAGCACCTTGCGAACGGTTCGACCAAAGGGATCATCAAAAAAGTCATCAAACATGCTAAAAGGATCCCGCCTGCGCCGTTGAACCACATCGAGAGCCAATCTCATGGGGGTCACCCTTAATTCCCCCGATTTCGTCGGAAAGAGGGCAAGTTTTTTAAGTTCCGCCACATTATATCGCACTCCATTGATCACTTCCTGCGTGATTGGAATATCCTTGGGAAGATCAAACTCTTCCACCCAGAAGCCGATAGTCTCCGGCAGTTTTACAAACTCCGGATTTCTGACACTGACCCGAAAGTACACTTTATAACTTACACTCACCTGTTCATTGACATAAAGGTTCCGTTTGGAAGGAATCGCCTTCAGGAAAAAATCGAGGGCGTTTCCGGACTGCCGCGATTTTTGATTCGG
>RFIL01000351.1 GCA_003695285.1 Calditrichota bacterium | reverse complement strand
CGTCTTTATAAAGCACTTGTCGATCAAAATCTGGCTGTGAATACGTTCGTTTCTTATACCCCCCATCATGATCCAGGATTATTTATCGTTTATGGTTTTCTGGCACCCGGTGTCACCCACGAAGAAGTTGAAAAGGAGATATTGCATCAGTTAGATAGTATTCGAACTCACGGAGTTCAGGAAGATGAAGTTCGGAGAGCTATCAATCAAGTCATTGCCCAGACTGCTTATGGCAGAGATGGCTCCTTCTCCATCGCCATGCAGATAAACGAAGCTATTGCCATGGGGGACTGGACATTTTATGTGACATTCAAGGATAAAATTCAACAGGTAACTCCGGAAGATGTTCAGCGGGTTGCGCAAAAATATTTTATCGAGGACAAGAGCACAACCGGCTATTTTATTCCCGAGTCATCCCAGGAGGCTTCATTGAGCCCCGCCAACTCGCAAAACAGTTTTCAGGAAAAACAACAACTTTATTTTCGCAGAGATGACAACCTCTCGGGTTCGAACTCTGTTCGAGGTGGAGCAGACCCGGATCAATCTCTAACCGGAACTCGTAAGTTTTTCACCAAACAAATTCCTATGAATAGTCAACGAAAAAAAGTTGAGGGGATTGATCTTGTTACAGTGGAAACAGGGGTTGAGGATGTGATAACCTTTGTAGGTAGTCTACCAGCCGGGGACCTCTTCAGCCCTGAAGAAAACAGTATGGTGGCTGATCTGACCGGGCAGATGCTCGATAAGGGTACCAAACAGCATGGAAAATTTGAACTGGCAGAAATTCTGGAAAATTTGGGAGCGGAAATTAATTTTTCCGTATCAAATTATACATTGAATTTCCGTGGCCGATGTTTAAAGAAAGACCTAGGAGTTGTGATACAATTGCTTGCCGAACAATTACGCTATCCAGCCTTTAGTGCGAAAGAATTAGAAAAAGTTAAAAAACAGCGAATTGGTACCCTAAAACGGATGATGGAGAACACCAGTGTTCGGGCTGCCATTCAAATGTCTCAAATCGTGTTCCCTCAGGACCATCCCAACTATCAGGAATCCCTGGATAAACAAATTCAGGATGTTGAGAAGGTCACCGTGGATGAGATAAAAGAATTTTATGAAAAATATTATGGTCCCAATTCCATGATCATGGTTGCTGTAGGGGACCTGAAGCACAAAGAAGTTCAAAAACAGGTTGGGAAGTGGTTCAAAGGATGGAGTGGTGGAGTGTCGATTCCGGAATTCCCCAGAGCCTCAATGACCGCCGAACCCATCAAAAAGGTAGTGGTGATGAAGGACAAAACCAGCGCCACTTTACGCATCGGACATGCCTCCACATTGAAAAAAACGGACCCCGATTATCTTCCACTGATGGTGGGAAACTACATTTTCGGGGGAAATTTTTCAGCCAGACTAATGTCCATCATTCGTGATGATGAGGGGTTAACGTATGGGATTCGTTCCTCGCTATCCAATGATACCTATTGTGATGGGCTCTGGTATATCGAGGGAACTTTTGCCCCTCAATTGGTCAATCAAGGGCTGGAATCAACCATGAGAGAACTGAACCGCTGGGTTCAGGAAGGAGTTACTGCCGAAGAACTTCAAAATAAAAAAACCACCCTGGTAGGCTCCTTTAAAGTCAGGTTAGCAACAACCCGGGGGATGGCGCAACAGGTGTTAAGCTTTCTTCAGCGAGGTCTGGATGTGGATTACCTTAATCGTTATCCACAAGATATCAACTCTTTAACTTTAGAAGAAGTTAACAACGCTATCCAGAAATATATTCACCCGGAGAAAGTGGTCACAGTTATCGCTGGCAGTGTGAATGAGAGCGGCGAGCCCCTTGGAAGTGAATAGATAAAAAGTGACGAGCAATTTCTCAGATTGTAATTTTGTAACAGCAGGTATCTCGTTCCCGGGTACCTGCTGTTGAATTGAAAAACTTCATGTCTTGCACACACAACCCTTGAAATACCCACTTCTGAAAGCCAATCTCTAAAAAATTCTCTTTATAAAGAACAGAGTTAGTCTCCCTGTAGAAGGCTCCCACCACGATACAGGTATCTTCAGTGTTCCACATCGAGTAATTGTTGGGGAATACTTAAATATCAGAAAATATTGTGCTTTATTTCTCAAAATCGTGTGCTTAATGCCGATGATAGCATATCTTAACGGATTCATCTTTAAGAATAGAAAGGCTTTGAGAAAGGGACAACAGATTTTATGAACACCTCTTCTACTCTGTGCGTTGCGAAAAGCTCGATTTCCTCTACCTTTTCTACCATTACATCTTTTTTGTTCATGTGCATTATTCTCTCCGGGTTAAATGCACAACATTCTTCACTCAATACATATGGCTATTTTGATCTGGAAGCAGAAGTGAGCAATCGGGATTCTCAGAGCAAACACTGGACGTTCGATCAACATCATTTGAATTTTCTGGCTATTTATACCCTGGATGATCATTTTCGTGTTTTTACAGAGATTGAATGGGAGCATGGGGTGTTACAAGACGACCAGGTTACCCGTGGTCGTATCTATGTGGCCAGAGCATTTTTGAATTATCACCATTCCGATGGTTTTACAATTCAGGCGGGAAAATTTTTACCCCCCTTCGGGATATATAATGAACTTCATGATGCAACCCCAACTTTTTTGTTCACCATCCTGCCCATGTCCATCTATGGCAGCCATCTGATAGATGGATTACATCGTGATCGGTTGTTTGCGAAATTAATCACTGGTGTAAAAGTGAGTGGAAATCATTTTTTTAAACACTGGCAGTTTGATTACCAGGTCTATCTGGGGAATGGGAGGGGACCCAATCCTGATGAAAAAGATAACAATAGCAATAAAGGTCTCGGAGGGCAGCTAAGAATACACCACCCATCTAATTTATTCAGTCTCGGAGCATCGTTTTATACTGAAAAGAATGGAGATTTTAACAATTTACGGCTCTATACTCCTGGGGTTGATTTTCAACTTGATTTTAAAAACCTGCATTTACAATCAGAAATCTTCTTTCCGTTTATTGAGAGAATGGATAATGATGGAAATCCACTCAACCGATTTCGCAAAGCTGTGGGGTGGTATATTCAGGAGGGGTATACAATTAGAGACAAAATAACCCCTTTCTCCCGTTTTGATTTGTTTGATTCCAGTTGGAAAACAGCCAGCGATTATCATACTGACACGGTACTGGGGGTGAATATCGCCCTGAGTACAGAAGTCTTCTGGAAAGGAGAGGTTCATTTTTTCCGGTATAGCAATCCATCTAACAAGGATTATGAACTATTCATAACTTCTATCGCGGTCGCGTTTTGAGATGATGATACAAGCGAAACACATATGTCTGGTTTTGATGTTTTTCATATTTCCGGTAATGGGTGATGAACCCCTTGTCGTGATTACTCACCATGATAACCCCATAAACAATATTTCTCTGTGGGAGTTAAAACAGATTTATTTAGGAAACCAGACGTCTTTTGAGGGGGGAGAAAAAATTTTGTTAACAGAATAT
>RFIL01000350.1 GCA_003695285.1 Calditrichota bacterium | reverse complement strand
CGGCCAGCGGTTTTTTGTCGCTTTAGTGGATGTAATTTGTGGAGTGGAAGAGAAGAAGATCGAGAGAAAGCCATTTGCCGGTTTTGTGATACAGATTTTGTTGGTACCGATGGACCGGGTGGAGGTAAATATGAAAATGCGGAAGCTCTGGCGCAGGTTGTAAAAGAAAGATGGCCTTCCTCAAATGGAAATGCTGTTCCGTTGGTCGTATGCACAGGCGGAGAACCTCTTTTACAGCTGGATACTACTCTAATCCATGCGTTTCATCAAAACGGGTTTGAGGTTGCTATTGAAACCAATGGCACATTGCCGGCACCAGAAGGAATTGACTGGGTTTGCGTCAGTCCTAAAGCGGGAGCTGAATTAAGATTAGTTTCCGGAGATGAGTTAAAGCTGGTCTATCCTCAGGAAGGATTGGATCCGGAAAGTCTTTTAGATCTTGATTTTCGCTATTTTTTTATTCAGCCAATGGATGGGCCGGATCTGGAACGCAATATCCGCTTATCGCTGGAGTATTGTTTAAAACACCCGCGCTGGCGTTTAAGTTTGCAAACCCATAAATTCTTACAAATCCCCTGAAGTTTCTATTATTTAAAGGAGGAAGACCATGTCTACCAAAAAAGAAATTATTGACGGACTTATCAAAGCCTACTGGGCAGAAATTGAAACCATCATGAATTATCTGGCCCATTCGGTGAACCTTGATGGAGTACGGGCGGAAGAGATAAAAAAAGCTCTGGCCCGTGAAATTACCGAGGAATTAAATCATGCTCAGGTATTGGCCCGGCGAGTAAAGGAACTGGGAGGAACCATTCCCGGGTCCACCAGCTTTTCAGCAACCCAGTCCTCCCTTCAACCAGTAGAGGATACCACTGATGTTGTGCATGTCATCAAAGGGGTTATTGATGCTGAGAATCAAGCAATTGCCCATTATAATTATTTAATTAAACTCTGTGATGATGTGGATTATGTGACCCAGGATTTATGTATTACTCTTCTCGCAGATGAAGAAGCTCACCGAACCGTCTTTTCAGGTTTCCTGAAAGAGTATATCAGTGAAAAAAGTTAATCGTTAGCTTACAGATAATCGATTTAAAAAAGGAGTGGTAGCAGAAGTGGAAATATTCAAAGAGTTTACATTCGAAGCGGCTCATCATTTGCCAAAGGTACCGGAGGGCCATAAATGTCGGCGGCTCCATGGACATTCTTTTCGAGTCAGAATTTATGTTCAGGGGAAAGTGGAGTCTGAGAGTGGGTGGGTTATGGATTTTGCAGAGATTAAACAGGCCTTTAAACCACTCTATAAACAACTGGACCATCATTATCTGAATGAGATTGAGGGACTGGAAAATCCGACCAGCGAAAATATCGCACGCTGGATCTGGAAGCGGTTGAAGCCGGAACTTCCAATGCTAAGTCGAATTGTTGTGCATGAGACCTGCACTGCCGGATGTGAGTATCATGGGGAGGATGGATAATGGTCGATGTGCAAAATCGCCCGGATGAGAGAGGCATCCCTATCAATAAGGTCGGTGTAAAACAGTTAAAATATCCGATTGTTGTACTGGACCGTGCCCATGAGAAACAACAAACGGTAGCGGAGGTAAGTCTTTCTGTGAGTTTACCCCATCATTTCAAGGGAACCCACATGAGCCGCTTTGTTGAAGTGTTAAACGAGCATCACGATGAGATGACCATGTGGACGTTACCCACCATACTTCATAAATTAAAAGAGCGTCTGGACGCTGAAAGTGCCCATGTTGAATTTACCTTTCCATATTTTATTGAGAAAAGAGCTCCGGTAAGCAAGGCGATCGGATTGATGGATTATCAAACCACCTTTATCGGAGAAACCTATTCTGATAGAGATATATTTATCCTTAAAGTAAACGTGCCGGTTACCAGCCTTTGCCCATGCAGTAAAGAGATTAGTGATTATGGAGCTCACAATCAGAGAGGGGAAGTAACCATAGAGGTGCAATGCAAGGAAAATGAAATGATCTGGATAGAAGAAGTTGTGGAAATTGCTGAATCTTCCGCATCTGCGCCGGTATATGCTCTTTTGAAAAGACCCGATGAACGTTTTGTTACCATGCAAGCATATGATAATCCTGCCTTTGTGGAAGATATCGTACGTAATGTTGCTCTTCAATTAAAAGCTGATGAAAGAGTGGTCTGGTTTCGTGTGCATGCGGAAAACTTCGAAAGTATTCATAACCATAATGCTTTTGCAATGGTGGAATGGAGACGAGAAAATTAGATTGTAAAAACGATAAATCGTAAAGGAAGGATTGAACCATGCCAGTTCCTGAGGGAAAAACTTTTGATTTCCTGGATGAATCGCACATACGAAGTGACTTTTTAGAAACATTTCCCTTCGATAGTGCCAGACAATTGATTATTACTGAAACCCGGGAATTTAGTGCTGTCTGTCCATTCAGCGGTCTTCCTGATTATGCTTATTTAAAGATTGAATATTACCCTGAGGGAGGGAAATGTGTGGAATTGAAATCTCTCAAATACTACATTATCAGCTTTCGAAATGTTGGTATCTATCAGGAGGCTGCAACCAAACGAATCTATGAAGATTTAAAAAGGGTGTTGGAGACGAATCGACTAAAAGTTACCACAGTTTATAATACGCGCGGCGGGTTCGATACAACTTGCATTGAGGGTTCGCTGGATTAAAATGTTTGTTGATCACTGTTTATAAATTCCCGTTATAAAAAAAGAGGTGGCTGATAATTTCCCAACCACCTCTTTTGTATTTTGGATAAAGAAGAAAGGCTAATCAATTAATCCTACTTTTTTAGCCCAGCTTTTGAATTCTCTTCGTTGATTCATGGATAAGTCTTTGGGTACATCAATTTCCACGTGAACATAGTGATCCCCTTTCCCATGGGTTGACTCTATTCCCATGCCGGGTAATCGAAAAATTTTGCCACTGCTGGTACCAGGGGGAATTTTTAATTTGACTCTTTTTCCGTTGATAGTTTTAACCTGGACTTCTGTACCCAGAGTTGCCTCGGCAATATTCAGATGAATTTTGGAATGAATATCAAGTCCCTCCCGGGTAAACTCAGGGTGAGGCGCAACACGGACAATGACATACAGATCCCCTGCTTCTCCACCGGTTGGGGAGGGATTTCCCTGTCCCTTTATCCGAATTTTTTTACCATCTTCAATTCCGGCAGGGACTTTAATTTTGATTTTTTTATTATTTTTCGTGTGAATAATGGTTTCACCACCCCTGGCAGCCAGGTCGAAGGGAATGGTGATACTGGTTTCCACATCACTCCCGCGTGTTTGGGGTCTCCCTCTTTGTTGTTGAGAAAAGAGATCATCGAAGTTAAAACCTCCGGTTCCCTGAGTATTCTTGCGGGAGCTGCTTTGTCTTCCGGTTCCGAACAGATTCCCAAAAATATCGTGGAGATTTTCGAAAATATTTTCTCCACCAAACTGATATTCGTAGGCACCGGAACCACCCTGCCCAAATTTGAAATCACCGGCGCCAAAACCACCTCGACGGAGCATGTCATACTCCGCACGTTTCTTCTCATCGCTCAGAACACTGTAGGCTTCGCTAATTTCTTTAAATTTCTCTTCTGCCCGTTTATCTCCTTTTCGAGTATCCGGATGATACTCCTTGGCTAATTTTCGATAAGCCTTTTTTATCTCTTCCTGAGAAGCAGTTTCGCTGACCCCCAGTATTTTGTAGTAATCCACATCAGGACGCATCTTCCTTCACCCCTTCCTGAACGTCTGCTTTCTTTTCCTTTGCTTTCCATTCATCACTTCCGGAAATTTTATAATCCTCCAGCGCATGTTCGACAACTTCCCGCATGGTCTTTACGAAAATAAAGGTCATTTCACTTTTTACACTCTCAGGAATCTCGGTAAGGTCAGCCTGATTCTTTTCGGGCAAAATCACCCGGCGAATACCGGCTCGATGGGCAGCAAGTACTTTTTCCTTGATTCCACCAACCGGTAATACTTTTCCACGAAGGGTGATTTCACCGGTCATGGCAAGATCGTTGCAGACACGCTTCCCAACAAGGAGCGACAATAAAGCAACAAAGATGGTAACTCCAGCGGATGGCCCATCTTTGGGTATTGCACCGGCGGGCACGTGAATATGGATATCATATTTTTGATAGAAATCTTCTTCGACACCAAATTCCTGAGTTCTGGCACGAATGTAGCTCAATGCTGCCTGAGCAGATTCTTTCATTACATCACCCAGATGACCGGTCAGGACCAGCTTTCCACTCCCCGGCATCTTGTTGGCTTCGATGAAGAGAATATCGCCACCCATGGGAGTCCAGGATAATCCAGTGGCAATGCCCGGTTCATCAATTCGCTCAGCTACTTCACTGAAGTATTTGATGGGTCCCAGATATTCACTGACATCATCAGCTTCAATATGGAATTTACGGTTTTCACCGGAAGCAACCTTTTTGGCCACTCCACGGCAAATGCTCGCGATTTCCCGCTCCAGATTCCGCACACCCGCTTCCCGGGTATAGGAACGGATGATTAAGCGTAAGGCATTCTCAGAGAACGTCAGGACATCTTCCGTTAATCCGTGTTCTTTAATTTGTTTAGGCACCAGAAAACGTTTGGCAATTTCTACCTTTTCATGTTCGATGTAAGATGGGATTTCGATGATTTCCATCCGGTCCCGAAGCGCAGGTATGATAGTGTCCTGCATGTTGGCAGTGGCGATAAACATCACCTTGGATAGGTCAAAGGGAACTTCCAGGTAATGGTCACTGAAGGAATGGTTTTGTTCCGGGTCCAGAACTTCCAACAGAGCTGCTGAGGGATCACCTCGAAAATCAGCCCCAACTTTATCGATTTCATCCAGCATAAATACCGGGTTGTTGGAGCCGGCTCGCTTAATACCCTGAATAATTCGGCCCGGTAATGCACCGATGTATGTTCTACGGTGACCCCGAATCTCTGCTTCGTCTCTAACGCCACCTAAGGACATGCGAACAAATTTTCTTCCCAGTGCTTCCGCAATTGAGCGGCCCAGAGAAGTTTTTCCAACTCCCGGAGGTCCGACAAAACAAAGGATTGGGCCCCGCATATCATTCTTCAGTTTGCGAACCGCCAGATACTCCAGAATCCGTTTTTTGACTTTTTCCAGACCGTAATGATCAGACTCCAACTTAGCACTGACTGCTTCGATATCCAGGTTATCTTCGGTGCTGATTTCCCAGGGAATTTCCAGCAGCCAATCGATATACGTTCGCGATACGGTATATTCCGCTGAAGCCGGATGCATGCGAGATAAGCGATCAATCTCCTTCTCAGCTACCTTACGCACCTCATCAGGCATCTTGGTTTCTTCCAATCGTTTCTTCAATTCGCTAACATCAGAGGATTCGTCGTACTCTCCGAGTTCTTTCTGAATGGCTTTTAATTGCTGGCGGAGATACATTTCCCTCTGACCGCGATTAATTTCATCCTGAACCTCGGATTGAATTTTTTTGCCCAGTTCCAGAGTTTGCAGATACTGGTTGAATAAATACGTCACTCTTTCCAGTCGTTTTTCAACATCCAGAATTTCCAGTACTTCTTGTTTATGCTCTATCTGAATATTGGAAAAAGCGGTAATCAGGTCAGCAATGGTACCCGGTTCGTGCAGATTGGCGATCATTGCCTGGTGTTCTGTCGTGATTTCCGGTGCTAAATCTGAGGCGCGCTGGAATAGGTTTTTCAGGTTGGTGGCCAGAGCAGCCACTTTAAGGTCGTTTTCCGACTCTTTATCTTTTAAAACCTCAATCTCCGCCATGAAAAACGGATCATCCTGAATAAACTTCTTCACCCTGAAGCGAGCAATCCCCTGAATAAAGGCACTTTTACTACCGTCAGGCAGGTCAATCACTTTCAAGACTCTCGCGACCGTACCTATATGATAGAGTTCATCTCCGGTCGGTTCGTCAATGGTCCCATCTTTTTGAGTGAGAACACCAACAAGAGAGTCCTCTCTCAGGGCATATTCAATTAAACGCAAAGACTTGGGCCTTCCAATTGCCAGGGGAATAAATTGATGCGGAAAAAAAACCGTATTCCTTACGGTAATTACTGGAAGTTCATCAGGTATCTCGATGTTGTTAATATTTTCATTGATTTTTGTCATGGTCTATCTTCCCTCCTTTTTACAAAAGATGTATTCGATTGATTCGTTTTTCTTCATTTCGAATTTGTAGAGACATTGTAATTAAAATAAAGCCAATTAAAAATAAAATGCTGGCGATAATTGCCACTAATATCTGTGGAACATAAATTACCAGAATACCAAACAGGACAAAGAATATCCCTAAAATTAATAAGGTCTTCCAGATTGAAAAAAATGGATTATCTATAAAATTTATGAAAAAATGCATATCTCCTCCTTTGTTCAAATTTCATCAATAAACAAGTTACAAAAAAGGTGCCATAAATAAATTGTGATTATAAACAATTAAAATATATGAGGTTAGACAGTTTTTTGCTGGTTTCAATTAAAACTGCCACTTTGTCTACCTCCTGTGACATAAACGACAAAACTCTGCAACAGTTCACTCTTGTAAAACTACATTAAATTCACAGAAGTTCATATTATTCTCTTGCCTTTACCCGTTTCCCTTTGTAGTATGGGGCCAAAATTCAGGCGATTAAGGCTGAAAAGGGAGAGATGTATAGCAACAATCATAAAGAAAATGGCAGGAGGGATACTGCGAGTGTCTGATAAATTACATGAAAAATTTCCTCATGTTGTTTTGATTCACTATTCAGAGATTGGCCTAAAGGGAGCCAACCGAAAAACCTTCGAGCGTCAGTTGGCTAAAAATATCAATAGAACTTTAAAGGGGGTTCTGGATACTCCACTAAAGCAAATTTATGGCCGATTTGTGATTCCGCTTCCAGATGAGTTTAGGTGGGAACCCATCCAAAATCGATTATCAAAAGTCATTGGGTTGGCTCACTATTCTCTTGCGGTGGTCTTACCACAAAACATGGAAACCATCTGTCAGGTCGCAGCAGAGGTAATGGAACGGATGGATTTCCAGTCCTTCAGGGTGACTGTGAGACGGATACAGAAAAAATTCCCCATGAATTCCGATAAAATTGCTGCTGAGGTGGGTGCGGCAATCCAAAAGGTCACCGGTAAACGGGTGGATTTGAAGAATCCTGAAGCGACCTGTTTTGTGGATATTGTGGAGGATATGGCATTGCTCTATACCGTGAAATATCCTGGAATTCGGGGATTACCGGTTGGGAGTAGTGAGCAAGCAGTGAGCTTGTTATCCTCCGGAATTGACTCTCCGGTCGCATCATGGAAAATAATGACCCGCGGAGTTCATCTAACTTTTGTTCATTTCCATAGTGCCCCCTACACCAGCCCTGCATCTATAAACAACACAAAAAGACTGGTGGAAGTGCTCACCCAATATCAGCTCACATCTCGCCTGTATTGTATACCATTTTTAGAAGTTCAGCAACACATCATGATGAATGCGTCGCCTGCGTATCGGGTCGTTTTATACCGACGGTCAATGCTGCGGATGGCGCAACAAATCGCAACTCAACTGAAGGTTCCGGCATTAGTTACCGGAGAAAGCATCGGTCAGGTTGCATCTCAGACACTTACCAATATACGGGTGATCAGTGAGGTAGCGGAATTGCCAATTTTGCGTCCCTTAAGCGGGAGTGAGAAGGAGGAGATTATACGATTGGCAAGAGAAATTGGAACCTATGACATTTCAATCGAACCCTACGAAGATTGTTGTTCCCTCTTTGTCCCTCAACATCCGGTAACAAAGGCAAATCTCGACTCCGTTCACCAGATGGAGGAAAAAATGGAGTTGTTACCATTGGAAAAAAAAGCGGTGGAATCTGCAGAAGTATTCACCTTTAAGTTTCCTCCCGGTGAAAACGGATCGTGATCGGGATGCGAAAGTGAAGGTCTGAAAGATTCTTTCCAATCACCTGGAATAATGAACCGCTCAGGGCAAACTCAATCCGAATTTATCTAACAAATCAAATGCTTATAGGATACCGGAAAGAATTTTCAGACTCAACTGATATTTCTTTCCGGCATCCTCGGATATTAATTTTCATTTTATCCTGAAACATCCAGAAGTGGGTCGATACTCAAATAGGTTACCGGATGATAATGAGAGCGAGCTTTTAAGTAAATTTCGCGTGCTCGTTGCTTCCCTTTCTCCGTTTTAATCATTTCCTTGTATAACGGTAAAACAAATTTTCGTCGGCCTACGGTCATTAAAAAATTTTGTAATGTTGAGTCTGCTGCTGAATAATGATTATGGATTGACAGTTTCAGCCAAACAAAGAGAATTTCCGAATTTTGAGATTGGGTAAAATGAAATGTATCATCAAGCTCTTTCATTTGTTCCTGAGAAAGGGTAGGGGGGAGGCTGCGGAGAAAATGTAACCAGTGTAAAGCGGTCCAGTTTTCGCTATTGATTTTAATGGCGGGCATCCCATTTAACCATTTTTCGACCTCCCGTTCAACTCGAGCAAATTCCCTGGATTCAGGAATTGGGCAATTTTCCGGTAAACCACTCTCATAAACCCACTGGTTAATCATCAGTAAACTCTGAAGTTCCTGATTCCCTTTTATTAATTGTTGATTCAGATAGTTAAGAAAATCTTCGGTTGTAATTGCCTGGAAGGCATATTTATCAAAATAAGATTTCAAAAAAGCGTCCCATTTTTGTCGACCAAAGGCATTTTCCAGTAAGGTGAGGAAAAGACGGCCTTTCTCATAGGGGACACCGGTTAATCCTTCATCTGGATCTCGACCTTCCAGAGAAAGTTTCAGTCGAGTATCCGGGCTATTGGTGCCCATTTCTTCCATTTCCTCCAACAAATCATGATAACCCAGTACTGAAAGCATCATAGCAAAATCTTTTCCATATAGTTCTTCCATGATGCGGTTTTCAAGATAGGTGGTGAACCCTTCATTTAACCAAAAATCATTCCACACCTTGCAGGTGACCAGGTTACCAGACCAGGAATGGGAGAGTTCATGGGCAATTAACGCGACAAGTGAGCGGTCACCCGCCAGAACAGTAGGGGTTACAAAGGTCAGTCTGGCATTTTCCATACCACCAAAAGGAAAGCTGGGGGGTAATACCAGGATGTCATAGCGATCCCAGCGATAAGGTCCCCACAATTTTTCGGCGATGTGGATCATCTTTTCAGTATCACGAAATTCAGCTGCAGCTTTGGCAATCAAAGCAGGTTCGGCATAAACCCCGCTTCGAGGGCCTAAGGGTCGGTATTCTAATTCTCCGACGGCCAGAGCTATCAAATATGGAGGGATTGGTTTATCCATCCGGAAGCGATAGACACCATTTTCTACATCTGACTGAACGGGTGTAGCACTCATTACCGCCCGCAACGGAGGTGCTACTTTGATTGTTGCGGAATAGGTGATTTTATTTCCTGGAGTATCCTGACAGGGTACCCAACTTCTGGCGAGGATGGCCTGGGATTGAGTGAATAGAAAGGGAAATTGTTTACTGGTGGTTTGGTCCGGTTCCAGCCATTGTAAGGCGAGAGCCCCCGGGCGGGTATGGTAGTAAACCACCACTTCAGTGGTCTTCGGGGTGATGGTTATTTCCAGAGGTCTTCCTAAATATTTTAAGGAATCACCCAGGTGAAAGGGTAAGGGGGTTTCCCCGTCTCTGTCGGTTACACTCACAATGTCAAGGCCATTTGTATCTAAAATCAATTTATTGCTACCATCATGATTCTTTATGGATAATCTGGCAGTACCGGATAGTTCTTTTTTGTTAAAGT
>RFIL01000349.1 GCA_003695285.1 Calditrichota bacterium | reverse complement strand
TTCTTTTCGTTTACAAAGGGTGTTCAGAGTGAGAAAGACAGCGGCAGCACAATTATTGACCACCAGGGCGGCTTCTGCACCGGTCAGTAAGGTTAGCAATTCCTCAACATGAGACATCCGGTCACCTCGCTTACCTGTGGACAGATCCACCTCCAGATTACAATAGTTATCAATAGCGTTTTGAATGGCATCCTGAGCCACTTCAGCCAGAGGTGCCCGACCCAAATTGGTATGGAGGATGATTCCGGTGGCATTCACCACCTTTCGTAAACCGGGTTGGAGCAGTTTTTCAATGCGATTCCGGATTCTCTTCCGAAGTATCTGCGGGAGACTGGTGACGGTGAGGGAGTTAGAGACAGGTATTTGTTCGCGGAGCCTGGCAATTTCTTCCTGTATGATTCGTTTGAGAAAACGAGCATGAATAGGAAATTGACTGAGGGTTTCATCCTGAAGTAAATCCTGCACAGGGGGAATCGCTCGATATAATTCTTGGGGGTTAGGGAGTTTTTTCATGCTGGTGGATTGGCGTTGGGTTCAATCTTTTGAATGCGTACTTTTAGAATCCTGTTTTTGGCAACTTCTTCCACCACAAAGTGATATCCATTGTATTCGGCTTCATCCTGGGCTTTGGGGAGTTGGCCTAACAACTGGAGGATGAATCCACTGATAGTTTCCACACCTTCTTCTGTGGGTAAATCCAGGTGCAATTCTTCGTTGATTTCATCCAGAGACATCCGACCATTAACCACATAGGTGTTGTCATCAATTCGTTTGTAAGGGGGAGCTTCCCGATCGTATTCATCCTGGATCTCCCCAACGATCTCTTCAATGATATCTTCCAGGGTTACCAGTCCGGCAATTCCACCATATTCATCCACCACCAGCGCCATGTGGATGCGCTCTTTCTGAAATTCTCTTAAAAGCTCATGAATTTTTTTCTGTTCCGGAACAAAATATGCCTTCCTGACCAGTTTTTCCAGTTGCAATTTTTCTCGTTTTCTTTTACTGAGCAGGGGGAGTAAATCTTTGATGTAGAGGATACCCACGATATCATCAATGCGATCCCGATATACCGGTATCCGGGAGATAAATTTAGACTTGATGAGTTTCATGAGTTGGGATAGAGTTGTATCGACCTTTACACAAACCATATCCGTTCGTGGAACCATAATTTCTTTAACAGTGGTTTCCCCGAACTCGAAAATGGAATGAATCATCTCCTTCTCATCTTCATGGAGGGAACCATGCTCTTCTCCCAGTTCCGCCAGTGCTTTCAACTCTTCTTCGGAGATCAGCGTTTTTTCCTGTACGGTTTTGCTCAACTGTTGTAATTGGCGGGTTATCCATGTTAAGGGATAGGTGATAATAAAAAGTAGATGAAATACCAGCTTAATAGCAAATGAGGCTCGTTTGGCAAAGTTTTGGGGATGTCGTATGGCGATAATTTTGGGCAGAATTTCACTGGTGATTAAAATAACCAGGGTCACCACTACCACATCGATGAACAGGGCTAAAATTTGACCATTGATGCCAAAAAAATGGCTATCCGCCAAACCGGTGTCAAGAACGATTCGGTGGGTTAAAATTGCTGCCAGTGAGGCTGTGGTAATATTGACGATGGTGTTACCGAGAACAATGGTAATCAGCAATTGTTGAGAATGGGATAATAACTCGGCGACACGTTTTTCACGGGAGTCCCGGGATTCTTTGAACCGATCGATAGTGCTGTCGGAAAGGGAGAAGAAAGCCGTTTCTGAACCGGAAAAAAATGCGGAAAGCACCAGTAATATAAAGAAAGCACTAATGTAGAAAACAATTTCAAGCCACAAGGGTGACAATATTCTCCTGTCTTTAATCCTCTAAACTTTTACTTTTGAATATAAATCTTCTTTATGTGAAAATCCATTATTTCAGATGAAAGTTGCCATCGGTCATGTTAATTTACTATCCTGAAGGTAAAATTCCTTTCAAGTTGAATTTTTCAAGGTAATGGTTTTCCTTCTCCCGCATAAGCCGTTGTTCTTCCGGAGTTGCATCATCATACCCTTTCAGGTGGAGCAGGCCGTGGATGATCAGTCGAGCCAGCTCTTCCTGGAGGGATACCCCGAATTCTCTGGCCTGGTCTTTTGCCCGATCCACGGAAATATAAATTTCCCCTTCAATGTGATGCTCAGTACCCAGGTTGAAAGTCATGACATCGGTAACGGTATTATCTCCCAGGAAACGGTCATGTAAATCCCGGAGATAGGGATCGTCGACAAAAATAATGTTTATTTCACTGGCCGGAAGGGATTCTTCGTCGATCATCTGTTGGACTAAGTGTTTCCAGTGCTCCGGGTTGAAGGGGATGGATAAATTGTGGGAGTGGATGTGTATCTCAGTTTCCATGACCCTCTTTTTCCTGCACTTTCACCGACTCAATAGATTTATCTGAGGCTCTTTTTTTACTCGGGGTAGTATATTCCTTTTTTGTGGATTGAGTCTTTTCCCCATGTTGTTTCTTTTCCTTTTCAATATCGGCTTCAGAGGGATATTCAATCCGCACGTGATGAATACCGGTAAGAATCGGAACAAATGCTTCTTTTATCTTTTTGATTTCCTGGAAGGTCAAATTGGAGTCCTCCAGCTGTCCCTCTTCTATTTTTTTATTCACCAGAGAATCGACCAGGTTGCGAATGCGTTGAGGGGTCGGGTTTTGCAGGGTTCGGGAAGCCGCCTCCACGGTATCTGCCAGCATAGCAATGGCCGTCTCTTTACTGGCGGGTTTGGGCCCAGGATAACGAAAATCCGATTCATTAATTTCCTTCTCATCCGCCATCCCCAGTGCTTTGTGATAGAAGAAGGTCATCAAACTGGTTCCATGATGTTCAGGGATAAACTTTTTTACCGCATTTGGGAGGCGATTTTTTTCGGCTAATTTTAACCCCTCTTTCACGTGATTGGCTAAAATGAGACTGCTCATGTGGGGGGAGAGACTTTCGTGTTTATTAACCCCGCCCATCTGGTTTTCAACAAAATATTCTGGCTTTAACATTTTGCCAATATCATGAAAATAACATCCGACACGAATCAATAAGGCATTAGCGCCAATGCTAAGAGCTGCAGCTTCAGCAAGATTAGCCACCACAATACTATGATGAAAAGTTCCGGGTGCTTTTACGGAAAGTTGTTTTAATAAGGGATGATTTAAATCCGATAGCTCCAACAGGGTGATGTCGGTGGTCACATCAAAATAGCGCTCAAAAATACCCACCAGAAAGTAAACTGTTACCGGAGTAAGGATGGAGTTCAGAATCAGATAATAAGCAAAATCCTGCATAATCGATTTCAGTGGGGAGAAATGGAGTAAGCCGGTAAACAAATTCACCGTGAAATAAGCAATCAGAATATAGAGCATTGAACGCACCATATCGCTGCGATTTCGAATCTTCTGAACAGAAAAGATGGCAACGCTTCCCACGAGGAGGCTCATCAGGGTGAAGGTGTAATCATTAGCCAGCACAGCACCCATGATTAAACTGAGGGAGACGGTACAGATGAAAGCAATACCAAAATCCAGCAAAACCGCCAGTAGCATGGGTGCCAGGATGATAGGAATACTTAATGGTGGCCAGTGCAGCACTTTGACAATCAATGCTGTTAATAGAAACTGGATAACGAAGATGATGGTGATCATCCCCAGATAACTGTTGTTCTGGAAAATTGAGCGACGATAGAAATAGAAATAGAGGACCGTAAAGATCAACAGCATGGATGCAAAAAGGAGCTTCCCGGTTTGAAACTTAATCTGTTCCCAGCGACCTTTTTCTGCGGAGCGTTCCTTTAACGCCAGAGACAGGGAATACAACTTTTGATAGATTTCCGGGGTGATTTTTTCGTTACTGTCTACAATGCGTTCATTCTGTTCCACATAACCACGGGTGAGCGGAACTTCATGAACGGCGCGTTCTTTGCGCTCCTCTGTGAGTTTTGCATTAAAAAGGAGGTTAGGACGTATAAACGCAGAGATAAGATGTTTTGCTATCCGGGATTGAGGGGTGTCTTCACCATATTGTTTGGTGATCGTAGAGAGGATGTAGCTTTGCGCTTCCGGTATCTCCAGAATTTCGTCCAGATTAAAGGTTTCCTCCACTCCGTTATTGACAACAATAATTTTATTCTCCGGGATATCTGTTTTTAAACGATCCATTACCCCACGGCTATAAATAACAGAAAGACTTCTACTAAAAAAGTGTTGAAAATTGTTAAGTTTTCGGTCTTTGTAAAGGGTATATAAATCAATTAAAGCATCATGAGGGAGAACCAATCGGTAATGGACGGCGATCTGTTGCAGGAAGCTATCTACAACTGCTTGAATATTCTCCGGGGTGACATACTGTCCGTCCTCATTTCGCTGCAACTGGAGGGTCTTAAAAAATCCCTGGATATCAGAAAAAAATTTGTTCAGCGTGAGTTGTTGCACGTTACCCAGATCCGGAACCTGATCAAAAAGAGGCGGGACACTGGCTCGGGCTGCTTCTCGTTCGCGCTCCAGCTCTTCCGGGGTTTTCTGGATAGCAAATTTAAAAGGAGCAATAATCTCTTCCGGGGCAATACTGCCTACCGTAAGATTGCTATATTCAAAGGGCCTTTCGGTGGGGAGCAACCAGATGATCAAGAAAATGATGATAATCGCATAGGTGATTTTTATTAAAAAATTATCCAGGGTCGAACCCCAAAAACGAGTGGTTTTCAAAAACCGGGTAATGTTTTCCCATTTATCTTTTAGAAAATCCATCATATGTTATCCTGCAAAAAAATGTACATTTTTTAGTTCTTCTGGAGAATCGGTCGTTTTATCTCTGGTATAAGCTGTAATTTTATTGACACTTAAATCAATCTCTGATTGTTCAAGTTTAAAAACTTCTTTCCGGAACCTTGTCTCTAATCCTGGTAGTGATAATTCGGGCTTACACCTTCTCCATCCTGTTTCGAAAAAAGCGTATAAAAGTAGCATCTTTTTTGCTCAGATCAAACAAACTTTTCGCCTCACTGGCAGAATTAAAGAGCCTGTTCGCTTTAAGGTTAGGGGGAAATTTTCAGGGTGGGATTTCGTCATCCTAACAAAAAAAGGTATTTAAAGCAGGTCGATAAGCCGAATTCTGTTCTCCCGTTCTCCAGAGGGAGAATGGGAGATGGTGATCATTTATCTATGCGGCCTACCCGGGAGTGCTTCCCTGAAGCGGGAAACGAAGCGAGCCACTTCGCTCTCTGTTTGAGAATCCTCCCCTATTTGGCCTTGCTCCGGATGGGGTTTGCCCGGCTCGGGTGTTACCACCTTCCTCAAGCGAGGAAGCTTTTTCTCAAAAGCCGACCGGTGGGCTCTTACCCCGCCTTTTCACCCTTACCCCACACTCAATCCATAGCTCACGAAAGCCGACTGCCTTTCCTTTCTGGCAGTCATTTATAACTAAACATTTTTCGTAAACATAAGAACTGAGTGTGGGGCGGTATAGTTTCTGTGGCACTTTCCTTCCCACATTGCTTTCGCAATGTGAGTCCCGGATTCTCTCCGGGCATCCTGCTCTGTGGAGTTCGGACTTTCCTCCCCCGAAAAATCGGGAGCGATCACCTGACCTGCTTTAAATACCAAAAAGTTTAATAATTCAATTTTTAAAAAGGTTCTTCTCCTGACCTCAATCAATCCATACTAAAATTCGGCCACAATATTCACAGGAGAAGAGCCTGTCCCCTTTGCGGACTTCTACGATGCGCTGGGGTGGGATGGCAGAAAAACATCCTCCGCAGGAACCGCGGACAATTTGTGCAACTGCCAATCCGCCTTTCGCTTTGCGAATACGTTCATACTGACGCAAAAACCGATCGTCTATCGTTTTAGCGATTTCTTCGCGCTCAGCCATCAATCGGGTCTTTTCTTCCCGGGTGAGTTGATCGATCTCTTCCAGTTCTTTCTGATGTTCGGAGAGTTGTTTTTCCAGCTTTTTAACCTCCTCTTCCCCTTCACTTAATTCTTGCTTCAGGGTTTCTTCATCTTCCAGAGTCTGGATAATCTTATTTTCCAGATTCTCAATCTCCGCTTTCTTGGTATCAATTTCGGAAGAAATCGCGTCATATTCCCGATTGTTCTGAACCTGGTAAAGCTGGTCTTCGTATTTCTTTAATTGAATTTTGCTGGCTTCCACCTCTTTCTCGAACATCCGGCGATCGGACTGCATTTTGCTGATGCTCTCCGTAATCTCATTCAATCGTTCGGTTTTTTCTTTAATCTCTTCCGTCAACGATTCAATGATGGTTGGTAATTCCCCTCGTTGTAATGATAATTCCTGCAGCCGATTATCATACTCCTGTAACTTGATTAAATTTTGCATCAAATTCTTCACTGATAATTCCTCCTAAATCACTTTTAAAGATTGCAGATGGGCTTCTTTTATATAAATCAATATTAGTTGAGTCAAAATGGGCACAAAAAAAGGTGCACTCAAAATTGAAGTGCACCTTTTTTTATCTATATTATTTTGCAATTGTAAAGCAGGGACCCAAAAACAACGATGTCCTAATTTCATGTCCAAGACTCAATCTCCTACAATTTTGTGGGCCCACCAGGACTCGAACCTGGGACCAGCCGATTATGAGTCGGCTGCTCTAACCAACTGAGCTATGGGCCCAAATACAACTAAATAATTTATTGCTGTGCAGTAGGGAAATCAAGGTATTTATTTATTTTAAATTTCCTGTTTTTTATAAACCGGGATTCCATTTTCGTCCTATGTATGGAAAAAGTTGAGTATCTGGAAAATTGAGTTGTTAAAAACGTTATCATGATCACCCCTCTCCCGGAAAATAACCGTTTTTTGCTTTTCAAAAATTAACTTTTGCTTTAATGAAAACAGCCACTAATTTATAAAAAGACCATGAAGTTTGTTGTTTTTTACCGTTTCTTTTGTTATAAGTTTCATTGGGTTGTACCTAAATGATTTAATTGATCACTTTAGCGAGAAGGTAACATGAGAACCATTCGTCTGGCACTGGCACAAATGAATTCTATTGTGGGAGATCTGGAGGGGAATTTCCAAAAAATTCTCAAGTTCGTGGAAAAGGCAGTGCAGCAGGATGCGGATATCATCGCGTTTCCGGAGCTGGCACTGACCGGTTATCCTCCGGAAGATTTGGTTTTGCGGGCCGAGTTTGTAGAGGATAATCTTTCCTATCTGGAAAAATTGCTCCCTTATAGTCATCAGATCACCATTTTAGTGGGTTTTGTCAATCGTCGCGATGATATTTT
>RFIL01000348.1 GCA_003695285.1 Calditrichota bacterium | reverse complement strand
TCCTGGGGTAACATATCCACTTTGCGGTGAGGGATCAATTGAGCCGCATCAACCACAATCGGGACATTGTAGCGATGACATATCTCCGCCAGATGATGAATATCATTCACCCAGCCTGTAACATTTGAAGCACCGGTCACTGCGAATAAAGCCACCTGCCCCTGATATTTTTCCAGTTTGGCGATTAAATCATCCACTAATAAACGGCCCTGTTCATCGATGCCCACATGAACCACCTTCGCTCGGGTACGCCAGGGCAAATCATTGGAATGATGCTCCATGGAGCTAACCAGAATCACCTGAGAAGGAGAGATGGGTAAACGATGTGCCAGTTTATTCAGCGCTTCGGTAGCATTTTTCCCAAAAATGATGGTATGGGTATCCAGATCAACATTCACAAAGCGAGCAACAATCTCACGGGATTTATCATGCATGTAGGTTGAAAGTTGGGACTTGAAACCGGTACCCCGATGGATACTGCTATACCACTCCATAAATTCATTTACTTTCTCCAGAACCGGCTTGAGGATAGGGGTACTGGCTGCATTGTCAAAATTAATATACTGACGAAAGGTACCATCATATAACGGCACTTGTTTATCAATACCCACAACATGTTCGCGAATGTTTGCTAAAGTGAATTTCTTCTCGCTGGTGATGATGCTCATTTTATACTCCTTACTTTGAGGATGGTAGCTTATTTTTGAAGTCCTGTGATTGTATCCAGAATGATACATCTTCATTGTCGGAAAAGAAATATAATGAATTTATCGATAATTGAGAAATAATGAATGTGATTTTTAGAATTCCTCTTACAAATACAAACCTTGAGGGGTTGAACATAGCCGATAAAACGCTCTCCTCCCATACTATTGAGGGTGTCAATTATTTTTCCAAAGAGGAGGATTTTGAGTTTGCTTTTTTTGAATTATCCATTAAATTAAAAACTTGAAATTTTTATCCTTTGGTTCTGTCAGGGAGATATTTTAGCCAGCTGATATGTTCACTGTCCCCTCGTAATTCTCCCCATCTACGTTCTTTTAACATCATGCCGGCTTTTAGTCTTTCAATTTCCGGTACCTTTTAAAGATGAATAATGGAGGCATTTTTTTATGAAGCATCTTAACAAGATTTGGGTAGTGGTGGTCTTGCTAACCCTGCCCATTATGGCTCAACAAAGTTATGTGTTGCCTTTACTGGCAAATTTTAATCCTTATCCTTCCATTGGGTATAATGATTGTTGGGGGTATACAGCACCCGATGGCCGTGAATATGCTCTGCTGGGCGTTGAAAGCGGGACCAGTATTGTCGATATCACCGATACCGATAATCTGGTAGAAATCGCCTTTATCCCCAGTGCCAATAGTACCTGGAAGGATATTAAAACCTATCAGCATTATGCTTACGTTGTTACCGACTTGATTGGTCTGGGGCTTCAGATCATTGATTTGTCCACTTTACCGGATTCAGTAACCCTGGTCAATACCTACACGGGTTTCTCCATTTCCCATAATATTTACATTGATGAGAGCAATGCTCTCCTTTATGCAGAAGGTGGAGGAGGCATACGCATCCTGACTCTGGCGGACCCGGTCAATCCCGTTCAAATAGCCTTTTTTGGGGTGCCCAGTCATGATGTGTATGCTGCAGGCAATATCGCCTATGTCTCCCAGGGGTGGTCCGGGACGTATGGGCTTTATAATGTCAGCAATCCGTTCTCCCCGACACTCATCACTCAGATTATTACCCCTTCCGGTGGATATGCCCATAATGCATGGGCTTCTGAGGATGGTGACTATTTGATGACCACAGAAGAGGTACCGGCAGGATTAACCGTTAAATTGTGGGATATCAGTGATGTTAATAATATCACCCTTACCGATGATTATATCGCTTCATCGGGAGGACGACCACACAATACTCATATAAAGGGAAATTATGCTTATATCTCCCATTACTGGGATGGATTGCGCATTGTGGATATTTCCAATCCCGATTCCATCTTTGAGGTAAGTTATTATGACACCTATCCCAATCCCGGAAGTCAATATGAAGGGGATTGGGGAGCATATCCCTTTTATCACTCCGGAAAGGTAATTGCTTCCGATCGCACCTACGGGTTGTTTGTCCTTTATTTCCCTCCTGCCGGCGAACAGGGTATTTCTCTCACCGCTACGACCCTGGAGTTTGATACAGTGGCGGTGGGTTCTTCGGTGTTGAGATCTTTCGAGGTGGTGAACAGTGGCGCTGTCATTCTAAATGTTGCTGACATCCAATCCACCAACCCTGCCTTTTCTCCGGGGATTACCAGCTTTAGCCTCCATCCCGGTGAAAGTCAGACCGTTGAAGTATCCTTCACCCCGCTTTCCGAAGGCAATTATGAGGGCGAGTTATACATATTCAGCAGCGATCCAGTTGCTGATTCGCTGACAGTTCTTCTCTCCGGTGTGGCGACAACGCCAACGGATATTACTCAAGCTCCAGGGGTACCTTCGACCTTTTCAGTCAGTCCCAATTATCCCAATCCCTTCAATCCGGTGACCACCATTTCTTATCAAATCCCACAGACTTCACCTGTGAAGTTAGCCGTATATGATATGAACGGAAAGCTGGTAAAGGTTCTGGTGGATCAACAACAGGCGGCTGGAAATTATCAAGTCCAATGGGACGGGGTAAATCAACAGGGGCAACCAGTGGTGAGCGGAGTTTATTTCTACACCTTTCGGGCAGGTCAATATACCCAGACCCGCAAAATGGTGCTCTTAAAGTGATGATCGATATGATGGAGCATTACATCAGGGCGGAGGTATGGTAGGTGCTGGGGGTGATCCCCGGGTGTGGATGTTTAAAATTTAATGGCCTTGCAATGATTGCAAAGTGAATTTGCCATTCACCGGTAAGATGATACCCAATTACATGCCTCTTCAATTTTTTCTCTGACAGGTACTGATTTTCAGGATATACGTTAACTTTTTTGTTTAACCAAAAGGAGTAATCACAGATGAATAAAAGAATTAACAGTTGGCAGTTTTTAATTGTAATCGTTTTGTTTCTCTTTAGCAGTATACTTCTGGGGCAGGGTTCACCCAATGTGACGCTTCTGGCCCATATCAACCAATATCCCTCTGCCGGATATAATGATTGCTGGGGGTATGTTGACTCCAATGGAAGAGAATATGCATTGCTGGGAGTACAGAGTGGTACCAGTATTCTTGATATCACCGATACCGACAATGTGGTAGAAGTGGCCTTTATTCCCAGTGCTGTTAATTTATGGAAGGACATAAAAACGTATCAAACCTATGCCTATGTGGTGACCGAGGGAAGTGGGGGGATGCAAATCATTGATCTCTCTGATTTGCCCAATTCTGCAACTCTGGTTGGCACGTATACCGGTTTCAGCACCTCACACAATATCTTCATTGATGAAG
>RFIL01000347.1 GCA_003695285.1 Calditrichota bacterium | reverse complement strand
CCAGGGATTCAAAGGACATATAAAGTTGTCTGGTAAGTGATACCACTTCTACCTTTTGAGCCTGCAAGCTAACTTTACCATTCTCCAGCCGTGAAATATCCAACAACTGATTTACCAACCGCAACAATCGGGAACAATTGCGAAGGATACAGTGAAACATCTCATCCACGTTTCCTTTAAACTCTCCGGAAAGTAATTGCTGAACCGGACCTTGAATCAGTGTCAACGGGGTGCGAAATTCATGAGAGATATTGGCGAAGAAACGAGATTTTAGACGATCGAGTTCATGCATTTTTTCCGCTTCCAGATGTTCCATTTCGGCCTGGTGTTTCAATCTCTGACGATTTAACTCCGAACGACGAAAACCATAGATCAGAGCAATGATTATCAAAACATACAGCGTATAAGCCCACCAGGTCTTCCACCAGGGAGGATGAATGATGATCCGGAGCGCAGCACCTTCTTCATTCCAGACTCCATCATTGTTGGAGCCCTTTACCCGTAGGGTATATATTCCCGGGTCGAGATTGGTAAAGGTTAAGCGACGTTCGGTACCAAGGTGTATCCAGTTGTCGGTGAACCCTTCTAACAGATAAGCATACTGGTTTTTCTGGGTATTGCGATAATTCAGGGCGGTAAATTCAAAGGTAAGAATTTTATCTCGATATGATAAATCAATGGTATCTTTTTCGGTAATACCCTTCACATAAATGGGAGTGCCCTCGGTATTATCACTGTTATATTTAGATAATCCGGTGATGTACACCGGGGGGACAAACTCATTCTGCACCATGCTATCGGGGTGGAAATAGCTGATTCCATTTTTATTACTTAGATAAATTCTTCCCGAGATGCTGCTTTGAAAATTTTGAAACGGCAAGACATCATTCAGACCATCGCTTTTGTCAAAGACTTTCACCTGATGGCCTTGAAAATCAAAGCGCAGAACACCATTCACCGTCACCAGCCACAGTAGCGAGTTGGCATCTTCGAAAATCGATATAATAGGATCGTTAGGAATCCCATCGCTTTTGGTAAAATGGATAAATCGGTTCTGTTGTGAATCATATCGATCCAGGCCTTTTTGTGTGCCTATCCACACGATACCCGGTTTATGTCGGGACACATGAATTGAATAAACAGTGTTATCTGCCAGACTATTGTTATTTCCAGGGATGTGAAGAAATCGGGTAAACTGTTTCGAGATGGGATCGAAACGGCTGACACCGCCTGAATTGGAATGACCCAGCCAGAGTTGGTTGTTGGCATCCACAGCCATCGCCCAAACTGCATTTTCCTTCCAGTGATACTCAATTTGTGGATCCGGTCGGTAATGGGTGAATGTTTGTGAAGCCTCATTAAAGTGATTCAACCCGCCCGAAGTTCCTATCCATAGCGTGCCTGTGGTATCCTCGATCATTGTCAGCACGGTTCCATATAAATCTTTGGAGTCATAGGCTCCACTTTGAAACCATCGAAAAATTCCGTTTTCTCGATTGATTCGGTCAAGCCCACTTTGACGCCCTATCCATATTCGCCCGTACTGGTCTTCATAAAAACTTCGCGCCTGCTGGGTAAAAAAGTCACTGATGACCGGCCTTTGAGGAGTGACATCCACCGCCCGGTGATGGGTATAGTCCAGTACTTTTACACGGCCACTAACGGTGCCGATCCAGAATTGACCTTGTGAATCCTCAAAAATTCCGGCAATTTTTTCCTCCTTCAACTCATCCAATCGCTTGAGAAGGGTATTAAAATTGGAAAATTTAAACCGCCCGGGATCGACTTTGTCGATTCCTAACGTACTCCCAATCCATAAAGCACCGGAATCATCCATATAAATTTGCTGAAGCCAATTGTAACTCAGGCTATAGGGAACCCGGGGATCATGTAAAAAACGGGTAATTCTTCCGGTAGCCGGATGAATACGGTTCAATCCCCCACTATGAGTTGCCACCCAGATCATACCCTCCCGATCTTCACACAGAGAGATTGCCCTGTTATAACTTAAGCTATTGGGATCACCCGTATGATGTTGATAATCATTCAACAGTGTTCTGGTGTCAGGATCAAAAACCTGAACCCCACCATAGGTGCCAATCCACAGCTTACCATATCGATCTTCAATGATGCTATAGATTCTTTGTGAGGTATTGAGAGGAATCTTTTGGAACTCACCGGTAGCGGGAAAAAATTGGCAAAAACCATTATTGGTTCCTACCCAGAAACGTCCCCGACTGTCGATGTACAGGGCTCGTACCCGATCATCACATAAACTGCTCGGAATGTCTGGGTTGTGTTGATATCTGATAATCTCTGGAGACGGTTTATATTTTTCGGCGGAGGGGAGCTTATTTAATCCACCCCCATCAGTGCCGATCCAGATATTACCTTCAGCGTCCAGCACCAGCGACAATATTTTATTGGAACTGAGACCCTTTTTATTTCCCGGGGTCTGCAGGATACGGGTAAATTTCTCGCTATGAGGATTGAACCAATTTAGGCCATTTTCCTTTGTCCCCACCCAGATTTGTCCATCGGAGTCTTCCAGCAATTCCCGGATGAAATTCCCACTGAGGCTGGTAGAATCTTCAGCATCGTGACTATAGCGAGTGGCTGCATATCCATCGTAGCGATATAACCCCATGATGGTGCCAAACCACATAAAACCTTTTCCATCCTGTAAGATGGCATCAACCAATTTTTCAGAATTGTCGACTTCCAGAGAGATATGTTCAAACTTTATCTCTCCATCCCGTGCTATCAGGATGCCCCAGAGCAGCAATGCAAAGAGCCCCATTCCCCGAATCTTCTGAAAGAAACTTGTCGGGAAGCTCATAAATCCCCCTTTTATGACCTCTTTTCTCGTTCAAGTAGGAATTGCAAATTCCCCCAATACGTTATGCAATGCCTACTTCGACCTCACCTTCCAGATTCAACTTCTCAGGTCTCCATGTAACTGGAAGGAACAACTCCAAAGTGACTCTTAAATATTTTGGTAAAATGTGACAAATTATTGAAACCAACTTCAAAAGCCACCTCAGCCACATTGCCATAGCCTTGTTCCAGTAACTGTGCCGCACGTTTCAGACGCAGGGTGCGGACAAACTCCCGGGTGCTATATCCGGTAATCGCCCGCAACTTGAGGTTCAACTGACTGCGACTCAAACCAATCTTTTTGCTAAAAAATGTGATG
>RFIL01000346.1 GCA_003695285.1 Calditrichota bacterium | reverse complement strand
CTCCGAATTCCCAGCAATAATGCCTGTAAAAATCCTGAAGACTCCGGGGGAAAATAAATCTCAATAAGATGCTGTAAATAGCGACGGGAAGCAAATGTAAACCTTGATATTGATAGTTTAGCCTCTTTCCGGTGATGCAATCGATATAATGAGGAATCTCTTACATGACTCCGAAAGAGGATGCCCCGATAATAGAGGTATTTCTGGTAATTAAATTCACCGGGATTGCGGGGAGAAGGTATGGTTTCGAGAAGCGGGTGAATAAGCTCAAGGGTATCTCCCGGGTAAGCAGTATGGGTAAACATTGGTGGAAGGGAAACCAGAATTTTTCCATCTAACCTGTACTGGATGGAATCGAGTTTCAAACGTTCCATCTTTCCAATACACTTTATTTGTTCATTTCTATCTATCTCCGTTATCACCATCTCAAGAGTATCTACCTGTAGGGGTAAACGTTTTTGCAGCGAGTTTAACCGAAATAAGGGCTCTTCCCATAAACCCAGTTGCACCATACCCATCAGAAATACAGGTAGTAACAGAATTAACTCCAGGGTTGGGTGACCTTTTTTCAGGATGAAGATACAGATGAATAAGGCGGCGAGGAGTAGCAACGAGAGTATTGAGATGGGTATTTGAATAAGCTTTTGCAATAATATACCCAACACGAGACTCATCGTAAGATATAAAAAGGGTATATTACCACCCTTCTTCATGATTGTTTCCCCGGAAGGCGTGGAGTCAATCTATTATCCAGATAATTTTATTTTCAAGATGGATGTTCTATTGGTTTATATAAAAACGGAGCAGAGATAATTTCCTGAATTTATCCCTTTTTTTCAATAGTTATTCGGGATGGATTAATTTTAATTGGATTATATGGTAAATTTTCTTATCTTAAAACATCCAATCGGTAATCATTAATGTTACATTTTTACCCTCTGTAAGTTCTTTTTCAATAATATTTCAGGAATATTCCGATGAGAAGACTATACATCTCATTTTTTGGATTAACCTATGTCTTTCTTGCTATGTTTCTGGTGTGTTGTGAGAAACAGGGAGTGGAAGAATATCCCACCCTGGGGTTTGAGGTAAAAGAGGAATTGCTCGGTCCAATGTGGGTGGATTCTCTATGCGGGATTGCATTCTCTCCTCCTACGGGCTGGCAACCCATACCTGAATCAATCATACAATCGGCGAATGAAAAATTGACAGGGCAGGTACCTTTTCCGTCCGATTTTAAATTAAAACTTGTTCAAATTTTTATGGATTCAACTCAAAATAATTTTTGTTCAGTTACCCATTTGACGACAGAAAAGGAAAATATCACCTTAACATCGCTTGAAAAGACATATCTAACACTTCTTCAAGACAAATTCCCGGGAGCAGAAATCAAGCAAGGTAGATTTCAGGTAAATCATGTTAAGATGGTTCAATATCTGGTAATGACCGCTAATAAAGTCATCTTTAAAATATTAGTTGAACCTCACAATAGTTCCTTCTGTCAGGTAGATTACGCCATAGCACAATCATCATATTCCTCTATCGTTAAATCCATTGAATCCTCTATTGGTTCAATCCATACAATTCGTTTAACAAAATGAAGGGAGGTGTCCTCATGTTGCGGAAAATTACCAGTGTTTTACTAATTCTTTCTTTTATATTTGTTTTAACTGGTTGTTTTACCAATATTCACCGGGTTGGAAATGGTCCTCAACAGGGCGTCAAAGTGGAACAGAGACAGTGGTATGTTCTCTGGGGATTGGTGCCAATTAATCAAGTCGATTCACAATCAATGGCCGGAGGGGCTACTGATTATGAAATTAAAACCGAGTTTACTTTTGTAGATATCGTCATCGGTTTTTTTACTGGCATCATAACGGTTCAACCCAGAACTGTCAAGGTTACCAAGTAAATCATAAAGTTACCGAGGAATTCATTTGTTGATTGTGCTATGACTTTTTTAATGGATTCATATGAATAAAAAAGGTGAGGTGAACGCTGCTTGGGAATTGATGTGTCTCTTTCCGCCTCTACCTCTCGCTGCTAAAAGTCTGATAACTTTTTACTCTCCAGGGGGCAATCCTTTTTACCTCTCCAATAATTTATCCGGTTAATTTTTCCTCTCTCTTGTATATAAAAATAGTAACTTGTAATTTAATTACTTAGGTTCCGGTAAGATATGATGAAGGAGGTATTTAATTTATAAAAACCTCTAGCATCTGAAATACCGGAATGATGGTCATTCAAATGTTTTTTCGATGATGTTTAACAACGATAATCTGGATGGCCAGAGAATTAGAATCAACACTTTTTGTGAAGGCAACGCTGATTTCTTTAAACGCAACTGTTTAATCAGATTGAATAAGTCAATGGTTAGCTGATTTACTGGAAAGGAAGGTCCTCCAATGAAACATCAATCTGGTGAGTTTAAGAAAGAGGAAATACTGGAGTATTTAAAAACACTGGAAGCCAGGATAGCTCGAATTGAGTCTGTGTTGAGCTTACCCCCCTGGGAGTCCGTTAGCACTCGCGAAAAGAAAGAAATGGATAAAGTGAGTGCTAAGGAAGAGGTAAAAGCAGAATCGGAAAGCCTGGAATTCCAAATTGGTGAATTCTGGTTTGCCAAAGTCGGGATTGTTGTGCTGGTAATGGGGATTGCGTTTTTATTAACCTTACCATATCACAATTTACCTCCTATCTGGCCGATTGTTATTGGATATGTTCTGGTAGGGGTTCTCTTTTTATTCTCCCATCTTTGGCGGAACTCTTTATCCCTCCTTTCCAGATATTTAATGGGGGGTGGGCTGGTATTGATGTATTTTACAACTATGAGGTTGTATTATTTCAGTTCGAACCCCATCCTGACCAGTAAACCGGTGGAGCTAACCTTGTTACTCCTGGTAACAGCTTTCACTCTCTATATTGCACTCAGGAGAAGCTCTGTATATCTGGCTTCTCTGGCGTTGACGATGGGATATGTTTCGGCAATAGTTAGTGATTATAGTTATTTTTTATTTATCCTTTTGACAATACTGGCTGTGGTTACAGTTTATCTGATGCGAAAATATGAGTGGTATGGGTTATATATTTTTTCCATATGTGCTAACTACCTCACCCATTTCATCTGGTTTTTAAATAACCCATTCCTGGGAAAAAAGCTTCAACTGGTTTCTTCTCCTCAGGCAAACATATACTTTGTTTTATTGTATCTATTGATTTTTGCACTTGCTAATTTATATCGCAGGAAAGATTTGCCTGAAACGAACCTGGTGATTATGAGTACCTTCCTGACCAGTGTGGGCGGATATTTTCTCTATTTCCTGATTACCTTCCTGAAGTTTACTGAACAAATGGCCTTTTCTCACATCCTGGCATCGGTGATATTTCTGGTCCTGGCTATTTTATTCTGGTTAAGAGAAAAGAGCCGTTATTCCACATTCTTCTATGCCATGCTTGGATATGGTGCCCTCAGTGTGGCTATTCTGGCACAGTTTTCTTTTCAGGATTCGTTTATCTGGCTTTGCTGGCAAAGCGTTCTGGTCATCACCACCGCCATCTGGTTCCGTTCCAAATTTATTATTGTGGCGAATTTTGGTATATACGTGTTGCTTTTTCTGGCTTATCTATTAATTGTTCAGGAAGTTCAGGTTAGCAGCCTGAATTTTGGAATAGTTGCGATGTTAAGCGCCCGAATATTAAACTGGCAACGGGAAAAACTGGAATTAAAGACCGAGATGATGCGGAATGCATATCTGGTGATGGCCTTCTTTATCTTTCCCTATATCCTTTACCAGATCGTACCGGGTGGATATGTAGCCCTTTCCTGGATCGGGGTAACTCTTGTTTATTATCTGTTAAGTTTATTACTTAAGAATGAGAAATATCGCTGGATGGCGTTATTTAACCTGCTGTTAACGGTTCTATATGTTTTTAT
>RFIL01000345.1 GCA_003695285.1 Calditrichota bacterium | reverse complement strand
TTTTTTATTCCCACACTTTCCCATAATTCGGAGGTGTCACTCATATTATTAAACGCAGAGGATAATTTTACCTAACTGTCCAGCCAGTCACATTTTTTTTAATCCCCCTCAAGCCAAACCTTTTTAAAATCCTGTTCACCACAGACGTTTTTCACCAACCCTTGGAGGCAGCGTGAAAAGTGGGAAATTTAACATTTTCCTTGAAAATTGGAAATCATACTTCCATATTTCCAGCATGATGTTTGTTGAAAGAAAAGCATTGTAGCAACTCCAGAGTTTTTTCCCAACAGTTTCCTGCCATTGCCATCGTGGGACCCCGACAGGTGGGTAAAACAACTCTGGTGAAACAATTTCTCCCCCATATTCCCAAACCAAGTATTTACCTGGATCTGGAAAAACCATCTGATCTCGCCAAACTGGAGGAAGCTGAGTTGTTTTTAAGCGAGTATGGCGACCACTGTGTTGTTATAGATGAAGTACAAAGAAAAATAGACCTGCTTCCGCTATTGCGTTCTCTGATTGATAATAACCGGGAGCCACTGAGATTTATCATCCTGGGTTCTGCCGGTCCCAATCTGCTAAAAAGAAGCTCCGAAACACTGGCGGGCAGAATCGCTTATCTTGAACTGGCTGGCTTCAATCTCCTGGAAATTTCCGAACTCTGCCCGATGCGAATCCATCATTTCCGCGGAGGATTTCCAGAATCCACATTGGCTCCTACTGATGAACAATCCAGGAACTGGCTGGATAATTTTATTGTAACCTATATTGAGCGCGATCTCCCCCTGTTAGGGTTACGGGCATCTTCCACCACCATACGGAAATTATGGGAAATGCTTGCCTGGCAAAACGGCAGCTTAATCAATTACAGCAGTATTGGCAAATCACTTGGTTTTTCCAATCATACCATTGCCGGGTATATCGATTTTCTGGAAAATGCTTATCTGGTTACCCGCCTGCATCCATATCATTTTAACATCAAAATTGGTTCACTTTATTATAAGTGGCGATTACTTCCTTGTATAAATCATCAAAAGTTGCGATGTGCTGAAATTGCAGGGATTCTTTATTAATATAAAGAATTCGTTCAGAGTCAATGCCGGAACTAAGCAGGGAGTCGGTAAAAAGTTTGATAAGTGTACTTTTTCCGGAACGGCGGATCCCGGTAATGATTTTAATCAGCGGTTTATCTTTCCATTGGTAAAGACGATCAAGATATATCTTTCTGTTATACACGAAACTTTTCTCCTTTTTAACAAAAGTTTCTGTTATATCGTAAATATATGGAAAGTGCCATTTTTTTTCTAATTTTTTTATTCCTATTCGCCGGGATAATAGCGGGGTTGCCAGCAAACGTTATTTTTCCCGCGATGCAATTACTTGAAGAACAGCAGTAGTTTTTTATTCCCCCCCCAAAGTTCGGAAATAACATAAACCAATGGCTTAGGTCATCATAAATTGTAACCGGCTCTACCATCTTTCCACCAGGTAGAAGGGGAGGTTGAGCAGTTTAAATTTTTTGCCTTTAGGGGTAGTGAGATTGTTTGCGGGTAAATGAGCGGAGCCAATCGGAAGGTCGTTTTAATAATGATATTCCTCTGCTCAAAAGCCATTTATCAACCTTTAATTGTAACAAAGTCAGGGTATCCTGTCCCGGAAGCGGCAAGATAGATTCTTCCTGACGTATTGTGGTCAGAACAATTCATTTAAATTCTGCGATTCAAAACTAAAATTTTATATAAAATTTGCGATTTGAATCTCTAAATTTTATATTATTGGGTGGTTTTTAAATTTCGACAGATTTTTTGTCACAAGTGATAAGAAATTTTTTATAGAAAAAAAGGTGATTCTACCATGATTCCCCGGAAACTTGAAAAAATTATCCTGGAAAGAATCGGGAAGAAAAAAATCATCCTCATCTTGGGTGCCCGGCAAACCGGTAAAACCACCCTGGTGAAACAAATCGCTGACCAGCTAAACCTGAAAACCCTCTGGTTAAACGGCGATGAACCGGATGTTCGTGAAATGCTTTCTAATGTTACCTCAACTCGTTTGAAAACATTGATTGGTGCTCATCAATTAGTGATTGTGGATGAAGCTCAACGTATTGAAAACATCGGGTTAACCCTGAAGCTGATGGTGGACAATATACCGGATATTCAGATTATTGCTACCGGTTCTTCTTCCCTGGAGCTCGCCAACCGCATCAGGGAACCCTTAACGGGACGAAAATATGAGTTTTATCTGTATCCAATTTCCTACCGGGAGATGGTGGAATACCGCGGTGAACTGGAGGAAAATCGGTTGCTGGAACATCGATTGATTTACGGATATTATCCGGAAGTGGTTACCCACCCGGGTGAAGAGGTAGAACTACTTTCCTTATTAAGCAGCAGTTATTTGTACAAGGATTTGTTTACGTTAGAGGGCATCAAAAAACCGGCTGTGCTGGAAAAGTTAGTTCGTGCCCTCGCTCTGCAAATTGGTAACGAGGTATCTTACCATGAAATCGGTCAGCTAATCGGCGCAGATAAACAAACCGTAGAACGGTATATTGACCTGTTGGAGAAAGCGTTTATTGTTTTCAGACTTCAGTCTCTCTCGGGCAATTTAAGAAACGAAATTAAAAAGAGCCGAAAAATTTACTTTTATGATAATGGGATACGCAATGCCGTCATTAAGAATTTTAATTCCCTTTCTTTCCGTCAGGATGTGGGCGCCCTGTGGGAGAATTTTCTAATCTCGGAGAGAACAAAACGAAATCATTATATGCTATTGCCGGTGAACCAATATTTCTGGCGCACCCACGCCCAACAGGAAATTGATTACATTGAAGAATACAATGGAAAATTCTATGCGTATGAATTTAAATGGAATCCTGCTAAAAAAGTCAGGTTTCCCCAAACTTTTTTAAAAGCTTATCCGGATGCGGAAACCATTGCAATTCATCCGGAAAATTTCATGGAATTTTTGTAACGGATGAGTGACAGGATTTAAGTGAGTTTAAAATCATGCTCGACAGGCTGCCAACGGTATAATGTCTCCCTTGTATATTTTGCATATTCAAATTAAACAAAAACATATACCGGAAAATTCATCACTCCATTGCATTTCTGTAACAAAACGCCGCAAAAGTGTTGCAAAGTCGCAACAAAATAGGGGTTGTAATTAATGACTTTCCACGATTTTTCAAGAAATTAGTCAGTGTGTACTATGTTTGTTTTTATCATATTCATCTAAACGAGGGAGGTTACTGGGTATACTGCTGTTCTCCATTCCGC
>RFIL01000344.1 GCA_003695285.1 Calditrichota bacterium | reverse complement strand
TTCACATTCGCAATATTGCTGGAAATGGCTTTCTGCCGCAGGGAGTAAACATCTAAAGCTTTGTTAAGAAGGGGTAAAATGGTTTGATTAAGAACGAAATTCCTTATCATAATTCAGCTGCCTCCATGCATTTTTTATGAAATTACGCAATTGCAATGCCATAAATTCAATGGGGGTCGTCATGCTATCCAATCCATTGATTTATAAGACTTTTTGCACGCTTTAGCTTCTATTCGTTTCAGTTGCCATGGTTGAAAAACCGAACAGTTGTGTTTGGAAATTCATCAGTCCCCCCTTAAAAGCTTGAGATGCTCCATGACAGAGTAAATGAAGCAACTCATAGAGGAATAAAAATTTATGTGACCTCAATGACAGATTTTCGTTTGAGATGGAATCAGATTTAACAAAGCAGAGAAAGATGGGGTATAAAGTTCAAAGAAGATCTCAACACTTTTTCCTTTTTTCTGCTGGGAAATTCAACACTTAATTTTGGATAAGGCTTTTTTAAAACAACCATCCTTTCCAGGGAAAAAACATTGCACGGTGAGCCAGTATTACTTATTTTGCATTGTAAACTCCGGGGGTTAATATGTATAGAAAAAAGATCACGGGCTGGCTGACAGGAATTATCATCTCTTCATTTTTATTTGCCTGCAGTCACTCCACCATATCGGTGCATACCGAAAAAGTCCCCACGCCAGAACTCCAACATTTAAAGAAATTTGGGATTGTTCGCTTAAGTGCTGATCAGCCCCAACTGGAAAGAACTTTATTGACGCTGGTGCGGGAGAATCTGGAGGCAAAAGGCTTCCAATATGTGAATGAGCAACCTGACTTTTTGGTTGCGGTTAAATTTTTCTCCGGAAAGGTAACGGAATATGTTCCACCAACGACACTAGTTTTAAGAGATTTTTATCCGGATCGGACCGGACGGCGGGATGATGATTTACGGCGCTCCGGGATTCGCCGTACTCAGGCTGACCGAATGCGGAGCGATGTCCGCAAGTCGCTTCATACCTTTGCCGGTTATGTTGATACACTCGATTACCAGAATATTCAGGTGCTTTTTGTTCGGCCAGTGGATAAAGAAACCGTGGATATTCTATGGAGAGGAATTGTTGATTCCTATGCTGAGAAAGGCGACCTGTCTAAACTGGCGCCAAAAATGATCAGTGAGTTGATGGAAGAATTCCCACCGGACGCCTCCAACAAACACCGATAAATTCCGGAAATTCCTGTTACCGCTTGTTGTAAAAATGACAATGAACCCTCCCACCCATTTTCAATTTCAGGTTTTCATCGTAGTTTAAGAAAACCTAACTGTCGCTGCTGTACACCACTGAAGTAAACGATTCAATCATCGTAGCATTCACTACAATACTAATTTCCTGTCCGGATATCTCATAAATTTTTCTCCGTGTATTGGGAAACAAACATGTTATATTATAATCCTGATAACCAATGATAGCTAGAGATAGGATAGTTCTTTTTATGAGGTAAGATGTTTAAGTTAAAAGCAAAGATTTACGAATTACCTGAATTTCAAACATTAGAGAAATATTTACATCAAAACTCAACGATACGCATCAGTGGGATATACGGGTCTTTTCTCTCATTTGTGTTGAATTATATCCAGGAAGTTCACCCACGGCCCCAATTGATTGTCCTCCCTGATGGTGATGCTGCGGAAAAATTGGTCAGTGACCTGCGGATTTTTTTACCGGAGAACCAGGTTTCCTATTTCCCCTCTGACGAGGTGGTCCCTTTTGATAAAGGAATTTTCAGTCCTGCATTATACAGCATGCGGCTCCACGCTCTCACCCAGACCATTGAACATTCAGCACCGATCCTGGTCACCACTCCCCCGGCGCTCTTACGCCGGACGCCTGATCCGGAGTCCATTCAACAGAATATCTTGAATTTAAAAGTTGGTGAAGAATTCGAACGGGAGCTCCTTCTGGAATGGCTGGTGGAAAGTGGATACGAAAGAGTCAGTATCATTGAGGAAATTGGCCAGTTCAGTGCTCGCGGGGGGATTGTTGATGTCTTTTCCTTTGAATCCGAATACCCCTGTCGCATCGAATATTTTGGTGACACCATAGATTCCATCCGCTATTTTGATGTGTTATCTCAGTTGTCAACTGAAAAAGTTGAACAGATACGACTGCTCGGTAGAACCCCGGAAGACGATGAAACAAGTTCCCTGCTCGATTATTTTCCCAAGGAATCCATCCTCTGGCTGGATGATTCCCTTCGTCTCTCAAAACAACTTGACGAATGGTGGGAAGAGGCAGAAAAACGTTATGAAGAAAAACGAGGTGAATTATCCATAGCTTCGCTGGAGGCGCATTATGTGCCTCTGCCGATCCTTCGTGAGAAAATGGATCATTTTCAACAGATCATCCATGAGCACCTCCTCCCAAAAGAAAAATGTGATGTTGTCTTTCCTACCACAGCACCAGCAATGTTTCAGGGGAATATCAAACTGCTGATTGAACACCTGAAAAAACATCTCTCTCCCGCTACGCCTTCCGAGCGCCGGGAGATATATATTTTATATGAAGATAGTTCCACTAAAAATCGTTTAACCGATATTCTGGAAGCCGAGATGGGGATCATGCCACCTGTTCTCCTGGAAGATGGAGAGGTTCATGAAGGGTTTTACCTACCCCCATATCATATCGAGGTTTTGACTGCCCATGAAATTTTTAATCGTCTTCGGATGCAACGCAAGAAGAAGCGAGTAAGAATCTCTGCCAGCCTCATCCGTAATCTACAAACATTGAACTACGGGGATTATGTTGTTCATGTGGACTATGGTGTGGGCAAATATATGGGAACGGAAAAAATCACCGTTGCCGGAGTGGAGAAGGAATGCCTGAAACTGATTTATGCTGATAATGATGTCCTGTATGTAACCCTGGATAAACTGAATCGTATCCAGCGCTACGTGGGAGAAGAGGGGTTTCAACCTAAACTGACCAAATTGGGGAGCGTGGAATGGGAAAAAACCAAAGACAAGACACGCAAAGCTGTGGAGAATATTGCCCGGGAATTGGTGGAATTATATGCCAAACGACTCGCCTCCGAAGGATATTCCTTTTCACCGGATACTCTCTGGCAAAAGGAACTGGAAGCGGCGTTTCCTTTTGAGGAGACGATTGATCAACATCGAGCCATTGAAGAGGTAAAAAAGGACATGGAATCCCCCCGTTCAATGGATCGGCTGATTTGCGGAGACGTGGGATACGGAAAGACTGAGGTAGCCATTCGCGCTGCCTTTAAAGCCGTGATGGATGGAAAACAGGTAGCGGTGCTGGTGCCCACCACGATACTCGCTCAACAACATTTCAACACGTTCACCGAGCGGATGTATAATTTTCCGGTGAACATTGAGGTTCTCTCCCGGTTTCGGAGCCGCAGACAACAAAATGACATCATTCACAGGCTGGCTGAAGGGGACGTTGATATCATCATTGGTACTCACCGTCTTCTCTCCGAAGACGTTAGGTTTAAAGACCTGGGTCTTTTAATCATTGACGAAGAGCAGCGGTTCGGTGTGCGTCATAAAGAAAAACTTCGACAACTGAAAACCAATGTGGATACCATTACGCTCACGGCTACCCCAATTCCCCGAACGTTACACATGTCTTTGATGGGAGCACGGGATTTATCCATTGTCGACACTCCTCCCGGTAATCGCCATCCAATCGTCACCGAAATTACTACCTGGGATGCCCAACTGATCTATAAGGCTAT
>RFIL01000343.1 GCA_003695285.1 Calditrichota bacterium | reverse complement strand
TTCAATCCCAAGGCCTTCATCTTTTTATGAAGGTTGGTTCGTTCCACCCCTAATAATTGAGCGGCTTTGGAAACATTCCCTTCACAAATTTCCAGACACCGTTGAATATAGGCGCGCTCCGCCTCATCCCTTATCTCAGCAAGGGTCTTACTCCCCGGTTTGATTTCACTGACCCGAAACGTGGGTTGCAGGAGAAAATCTGGTAAATCCGTCACCCGAATTTCATCCCCTTCCGCAAAAATTAATAATCGTTCCACCAGATTCTGAAGTTCCCGCACATTCCCGGGCCAGTGGTAACTCTTGAGAACATTCAACACTTCCTTTTGCACCCCGGGCAACCGGCGATTGTTACGGAGACAATACCGCTGGAGAAAATAATGAAATAATTCCTCAATATCTTCGGGTCGCTCCCGGAGCGGAGGGATAATTATTGGAACCACATTCAACCGAAAATATAAATCTTCCCGAAATTTGCCCTCCTCGACCAGTTGCTCCAGATTTTTGTTTGTGGCGGCAATGATTCGTACATCAACCTTCAATGTCTCCTTACCACCGACTCTCTGAAATTCACCATCCTGCAACACTCGCAAGACTTTGGTCTGAACTTTTAAACTCATATCACCAATCTCATCAAGAAAAAGGGTCCCCCCATCAGCCTGCAAGAATTTACCATCTCTCCGTTCCACAGCTCCGGTAAACGCTCCTTTTTCACTACCAAACAACTCACTCTCCGTCAATTCCTCGGGAATGGCCGCACAATTCATTTTAATAAAAGGCCCTTCTGAACGTGTGCTGTTCTGGTGTATGGCATATGCCACCAATTCTTTCCCAACGCCACTTTCTCCCATGATCAACACCTTACTATCCGTGGGAGCGGCTTTTTGTATTTGCTGGATCACTTTCTGGATCGCCGGTGAGGAACCCACCATGCGATACTCCTCAGCCACCGCTTCCTGTAAGGAGGCATAACGGGACTGTAAATGGCGCCTTTCCTGAAGATGGTTCAGTATCAACAGAATTTTCTCTTTGGAAAGCGGTTTCTCCAGGAAATCATAGGCTCCGGCACGTGTCGCCTCCACTGCCATACTCAAGTTGGCATGACCGCTGATCATCACCACATCAATGAACGGGTATTGTTGTTTAACCTGCTTTAACACCTCAATCCCGCTCAATCCCGGCAACAAGACATCCAGAAACAACACCTCCGGCTCCGGAGCTTTTCCCTTCTTGAGTGCAGTTAAAAGCGCTTCGCCTGATGCATAGGTCTCCACCGGATACCCATGCGGCTTTAAAATAATTTCAAACGAGCGACGAATATTTTTCTCATCATCAACAATCGCAACCCTGATTGGTTTACTCATTTTACCGTACCACCTTTGCCGATTTTTTTTACAGGTAATTTAATTGTAAAAGTGGTGCCCTTACCAACTTCTGATTGAACCGAAATTGTTCCACCATGCTCCTCCACCATCCGCCGGGTAATGGCAAGTCCTAACCCTGCACCCCCCGACCGAGTGGTAAAATAGGGCTGGAATATCCTGGAGAGATGTTCCTCCGGAATTCCTTTACCCTGATCCGTTACCTTGATAATAACTTCTTCCTCTTCTTTGTGGGTCGTAATGGTAATCGGAAGCTGTTTCTCATTTGCCTGTATGGCGTTTTCCAGTAAATTGATTATAATACGACGGAATCGATCTTCATCCACCTCAATCTCCCCCACCTCGGGATCAAAGTGACACTCAATAGTCTGATGGGGGTACAATCGAACTACTTCAGTAATCAAATGATGAAGTTGCCGGGGAGATAATTGAAGCTCAGGCAAACGTCCGAATTCGGAAAATTCATGGACCAGTTTTCGCAAATTTTCCAACTCTTCAGAGATGATTCCATGACATTCTTGCAACAGCTTCTGATACTCCGGATCATCGCCCGGGTACTGATCCACCATTTCCTGAACGGTCAACTGGATGGGAGTGAGGGGATTTTTAATCTCATGCGCCAGCCGTCTGGCAATCTCTCTCCAGGCGGCCATTCGTTCCAGATAGATGGTTCGTTCCTGATAATCTTTTAACGCCTTAGCCATTTGGTTAAAATGTTCTGCGAGATCCCCAATTTCATCCTGACTTTGCAATTGTACCCGAAAATCCAGATTTCCTCTTCCCAGTTCCCGGGTTCCCTCCACCAGCTCCTTCAGAGGGCCGGTAATTTTACGGGAGAACCAGGTAGCAACCATCACGGTAGCCATCAGAATAAACAGGCTTAACGCCAGAAAGGTGTACAAAAATTGACGGGGAATGGATACCTCTGTAAGATGCAGGGAACGATACAACTTGTACATCTGTAACAGATGGTCACTTTTTTTCAGGAATGAAGGATCAAGGGAGGCCACCAGGACTGCAACCCCCAGATTTTCAGGAAGTTTTCGAATAGCATAGAACAGATTTTGTGCTCGATTGGCAATCACGACTTCCTCGATTCCCTGAGAAAAAAATTTTTGTAATTGTTCGGAAGAAATCTCAGGAGGGGCTACTCCACCTCGAATCACAGCCCCCTTTTTTTTCAAGTTGCGATTGAAGATAAAGATCCCTTTATAGCGCCACTCACCATCATCCCGTGGGAGGAGGGTGACGGGGAGGGTAAGCGTGGTCTCCGGAGACTCTATTTGTTCTGTTATCGCTTCACTGGCGATGATGGTTTGCAATGTTTCCTGAAGGTGTTGCTTTTTCTGTTGATAGACATTTAAGGAAAAATCAATACCACTTTTCAGGGCTTCCTCTACACTGGGGTTAACACCGATTTGATAGCTATAGTGCACCAGTTGGTTTACAATCCAGGCCAGTGGGATAAGAGGTAAAATGGTGATACACAGAAAAAGGATAATCAGCTTATTTCGAATACTGTTCATGGTCAGTTCAATTGTGATGGTCAACGGTGATTAATTTCTTACTGAAAATTTTCTCTCCCCGATGTTCCAGCCACTCAAGTTCTCGAATCAAAATTTTTTTATTGATTCCGGAATTGGAGACATACCCTGCACGATAATTTCTCTGGCGACATCTTCTTTTCGAAAGAAAATGGAGAGTAGCCGATTAAGATTCAGGGTAAATCCAGTATCGCGATTCTGGGTGGGCAATGACTCTTCCGTTTCCTGAGAATGAAATATCCAATCCTTTAATTTCTCACCTTCTGCCCGACTTAGCAGGACAATTCTTACACGAATCGTCAGAAAGGCTTCCCCCACATTTTCCAGACGAGAAACGGATGATAAAAACACCTCCTCGCGGGGGTTCCACCAACGGGTTAGACTATCCAGGTCTGGAAACTGATGAAAACCACTCGCTTGCTCTAACGTAAAAAGGTCCTCCCAGATATCGTATGTTATTCGAAATTTGTGGATTCGGGTGTTGATGGTTTTGTTCTGCTCCCCTTGGTAGAGATATCGTTCCTCAATTAGCACCGGAAGACCGGAGAGAAGTGTTTCCTCAACATCACCAGAGAACAGGTCCGGAATCCGAAAACTGCACTTCACGCTATCATGAACCTGGTACACCTGAATATCGGAAATTTCCGGCACTTCCTGCGCCAGCAACAAGCTCTGGGAACTCATCCACCATATCCAGAGCCAGAATATTTGTTTTCGGGAAAACAAAATTCAGGTTTTTCCTTCCGGGATCTTCATGTCACTTCAGGTTGTTCACCAGGGAGCCTCTTCTCCCAGAGCGACCAGTAATTTTTGGGGTAACACCTCGACCGTCAACGTTTCCCCTTCCTGGTGGGGGTCACCATCCGTATGGATGGGACCCGGAGCGGGTCTGCGAATCATTACTTTTTCGGTTTGATAAATTTCTAACTCCGGTAATTCATCCACCGAGCCGTTAAATAATTTGTGAATATTTAACACAGCCTTGGCTTTGGAAATAGGATTTAGAATACATACATCTATTAACCCATCATCCGGTTTGGCATTGGGAGCAATAACTGCATTCACTCCGTATTCCGGGAGATTGGCAAAGCATAACAGAATGGGTTCTCGCCGCAATTCCCGCCCATCAAAGTGAATTTCAACCTCTTGAGGGGTATAGGTAAAAAACTCCCGAAATGCGATGAGAAAATAGGGAATTGGGCCGCGCATGGAAGAATGTTCAAAAAGCGTGCTAATGTTGGCATCCAGGCCAAATCCGGCAATGTTGAAAAAGTAATGCCCATTTATCCTACCCACATCTATCTGACGAATCGACGGTGATTGCAAAAGTTTGATTGCTTTTTTATGGTTCAATGGAATCCTCATGTTACGGGCAAACCCGTTGCCCGATCCCGCAGGGATAATTCCCAGAACGGTGTTTGTATCAATAAGCCCCTGAGCGATTTCATTAATGGTCCCATCTCCACCCACGGCTACCACCATATCATAGCCATCTTTCACGGCCTGTTTTGCCAACTCTGTGCCATGACCTCGATGTGCCGTCTTTACAATCTCATATTTTTTCTCTTCCTTACTCCAGGACTCCCGGATCCACTCTATAATTCGATCCGGATTTCGGTTGATGCGAAAAATGGGATTAACAATAAACAACACTTTGCGAATATCGACCTCAACAACTCTGTGGTTCATTCATCACCTTCTCTGTTCTTATTTTGAGAATAGTACTCATTGATTATTCTTTCCGCAAGGACCGGGATATCTTCTCGCTGATGGATCTCCAGCCAGCGGACATCCTGCTGTCCTCGAAACCAGGTAAACTGACGTTTGGCAAACCGTCGGGTGTTTCGTTTTACCAGTTCTTTACAGGTAAAAAGATCCATCTCCTTATTAAGATAAGCGATAACCTCTTTGTAACCAACTGAATTAAGGGCATTCAAACTCGGGGGATATCCCATTTCCAGTAACCGTTGCACTTCTTCCACCAATCCCATGTCAAACATCTCTTCAACTCTCTGGTTGATTTGTTTGTATAACTGCGGCCGTGGCATGGTTAAGACCAGATGTTCCCAGGGAAAAGGTGCAGGGTCCGGTTGGTTTTTTTGCAACTGTGAAATGGGGATGCCGGTGGCATAATATACCTCCAGCGCTCGGATGACACGTCTGGGATTATTGGGATGGGTGCGAGCGGCGGCAATTGGATCAACTTTTTGCAACTCATGAAACAGAGTCATTGCCCCCTCTTCTTTCAGGCGAGCCTCCAATTGATGACGAAGGGAGACATCTTTAACATCTTCCTGAAAAAATCCCTGTAACAATGCCCGGATATACAATCCGGAACCTCCCACTACCAGGGGATATTTTTTTCTCCGAAAGATTTCCTGAATCACCTCCCGTGCCTCTTTACCAAATTTTCCGGCACTGTAATCTTCATCAGGATCAAGAATGTCAATAAAGTGATGAGGCACCTGTTGACGCATCTCAGGGGATGGTTTGGCGGTCCCAATATCCATATAGCGATATATCTGACGGGAATCCGCCGAAACAATCTCAACCGGAAGGTGTTTAGCCAGCTCCATCGCCAGGGCAGTTTTACCAATACCGGTAGGCCCCGAAATGACCAGCACCAGATTTCCGGGGATATCAGTGTTCTTTAATGAACTCAAATAACTCATCCCTCGCTTTGACTAAAAACATCCACAATGGTAATTGAATCACCTTTCGTTCATTTTCTTCCATTATTTGCAATTTGTCAGGATTTATTAAAATTGCCTGACGAATATTATGGCGATTGATAAAATCGAAGAGCTTATAAATCTCCTGATCCCGCTCATTGTTATCAAAGACCACCCCCACCGGAGTCCCGTCTGAGAGAACAAAATCAATCATCACCCGCTCGTTCCAGTAATAAACCTCTCTCTCCCACTGAAAACGAAGATGCTGGAAAATAACATTTTTCACCCGTTTGGAATAATCCTTTCTGGATTCCGTTTTGATGGCACTGTAGAACCCGTTGTCGATACAATAGGCTTTTTTGGGGCGGGTCACCTCAAATTGTTCCTGGGGAGAAAAGGCGAAATGACTGGTGGTATTAATCAAATACACTTCTTTCAGATAGGCTATTAAATCCAGCACCGTTGTGCGATTACTCCCCACAACCTCTGCTGCACGGGTAACGTTTATCAAATTCCCCATATTGTAAATCAGATAGAGCGCCAATTTTTGTAAAACATCGATCTTGCGAATATTAAATCGTCGGGTAATATCTTTTAAGATGATATCGGTGAGATATTGTTGAAGGAGCAAAATGTTATCCTCGCGATGATCATGCTTTACAATTTCCGGAAATCCGCCTTCATCCAGATAACGATTCAACAAGGGGGTAATCGTTTCACCGACATCGGTCAGGAAAAGAGAATCCGGGGTCCGAGCATCCACCTCTTCTATGATGCTGTTATCCTTATAAAACAAATACTCACGAAAGGAAAAGGGGAATATCTCCAGCGAAATATGCCGGCCGGTCAACAAGGTTGCCAGATCTGTGGAGAATAATGATGAAGAAGACCCGGTGATGAAAAATTTTACTGCTGAATTTTGCTCATACTGGGTGCGCAACCACCGTTCAAACTCCGGGATTTCCTGTATTTCATCCAGAAAGATGTAATACTTCCCCCGTGGCTTTTTATGCTCAAGATAGGTGGTGTAAATTTCATCCAGCGTTTGAAGAGAGCGTTCACTGCTTAAGCGATAATCTTCCAGATTCATAAAAAGGATATTGTGAGGAGGCACCCCCGTTTTCAGCAATTCATTGATGATCAATTTCTGTAAACTGCTCTTACCGGAGCGACGAATCCCTTTCAGGACAACGATCTCCCGCCGATCCAGAAATCCGCTAATTTTGTTCACATACTGAGGGCGATCAATCAATTCCTCATACAGATCACCCGCTTTCCAGTGGGGATTATATTGTTCTAATAAGATTTGCATCCGCCCC
>RFIL01000048.1 GCA_003695285.1 Calditrichota bacterium | reverse complement strand
TGGGGATGGTTGCCATCGCCAGAGAAATTACCGAAAAAATTCAGATGGAAGAGGAGCGTGGCAAAGAGCTTCACCTTTTGAACGGCCTGGCAAAAGCCATGGGCGACCTGCTAACCATTGAAGATTATCAAATTGCACTTAAGAACGCCCTCAGTGAACTGGGTAAAGCTACAGGGGTGGACCGCGTTTATATCTTTGAACATCATCTTCATCCGGAGACCGGTGAGATTGCTGTCAGTCAGAGATTTGAGTGGAGTAGCGGTGAAGTTGAATCTCAGATCAATAATCCTCTCTTACAGAACTGCTCCTATCGTGAGATGGGAATGCTTCGATGGTATGAAGAACTTTCTTCCGGTAAAAGCATTAAAGGGAACATAAAAGATTTCCCACCGGAAGAACAGGAGTTGTTGAGAGCGCAGGAGATCCAATCGATTCTCGTGGTGCCAATTTTAATCGAGAATCAATTCTGGGGATTCATTGGATTTGATGATTGTAAAACAGAACGTCAGTGGAATGAAGTGGAGGAATCTCTTCTATATGCCATGGCCGCCAGTCTGGGTGGTGCTATAAAAAGAAAGGAGAACCAGGAACAACTCCGTCAATATGCCATTCATCTGGAACAAGCAATTAAGAAGGCAGAAGAAGCCAATCGTATGAAAAATCAATTTCTGGCAAACATCAGCCATGAAATTCGCACCCCTTTAAATGGCATCATCGGGATGACGGATTTACTGCTGGAAACTCCACTCAACGAAGAACAGCGTGACTATTTGCAGACGGTTCACTACTCCGCTGACGCCTTGCTGGCGATCATCAACGATGTGCTGGATTTTGCCAGAATTGAAGCGGGAAAATTAGATTTACAGGAAGAGGAGTTCAACCTGCATGGGCTGGTCTGGGATACGGTAAAATCCTTAGCGCCGAAGGCCCATGCGAAAGGGCTGGAAGTAAATGTCCAAATCGATTCCAATGTGCCGCAGGTCGTCATTGGAGACTCCAATCGTGTTCGTCAAATATTAATGAATTTAGTGACGAATGCCATCAAGTTCACTAACGAAGGAGAAATGGCTGTTATCGTTACCAGTGAAAATAATAGTTCACCGGGGTTGGATAATGTTCATTTCAAAGTTTATGATACCGGAATTGGAGTGCCTCCGGAACATCAAAAACGGATCTTCGAAGCATTCCATCAGGTGGATGGAAGTTACACCCGGAAATATGGTGGAACAGGTCTTGGATTAAGTATCGTTTCTGAAATCATTAAATTGATGGGTGGAGAAATCTGGGTGGAAAGTCCGGCTCCCCTACCCTATCCCTCATCTCATGGTCTGGAGCAAAACGAAAATGCTCCTTCGAAAGATCCCGGTAGTATCTTCCATTTTACATTGACGTTTCCGGTTAATGAAAAAAGTGTCGATAAGGAAACGGATACCACACAATTTGGTTTGAAGCATATCGAACTGATCCTAATCGATGATAATCCAACCACTCTTCATTTTTTAACCCGTGCTTTCAGAAACGGGCCGTTTATCTTGAAACCAACCACCGCAGTGGCTGATGCACTAACCCTCATCAGGGAGGCTACAGACGGTTCCAACCATCCGGTGGTATTGGTTGATGGAGAAATGTTAAAAGAAAATGTTCGGCTGTTTAATGCCATAAAAGATGTTCTGGTTCATCAACGATGCGCCATTGTGATGTTACCATACACCCTTCAGCGCAATGATTTTGCCACTCTCACCCGTTCCAGATTCTGCCATTTCATCACCAAGCCGGTAAATCCAGACGATTTGCGCGATTTGTTGAATTCCATTACCGACCTTCAGGACCTGGAGTCCATGACCCACTCTCCGGATGCCAAAACAAATCATACCGAGAAGGTTCCTGTAAGGGTGCTCTTAGTGGAAGACAATGCTGTGAACCAGAAACTGGCCATGCGCTATCTGGAAAAAATGGGGATTGAAGGGATACTGGCCAGTAATGGCCGGGAAGCAATTGAAATCTGGAAAAAGGAACCGGTTGATTTGATTCTCATGGACATCCAGATGCCGGAAATGGATGGATTTCAAGCGACACAGGTCATCCGTGAGCAGGAAAAACACACCGGTGAACATATTCCCATCATCGCTCTTACAGCTCATGCACTGCTCGAAGACCGGGACCGATGTCTGGCAGCAGGGATGGATGCTCATCTCTCCAAACCGATTAAACGGAAAGATCTGGAGGCGGTCATCCGTCAATTTGTTCCCAATCCAGACCAGCTGGGTTAACCCTCGAACATCATCCCTTTGGGTTTAAGAAACAGCAGCGCTCATCTCAGGAGTTCCCAGTTTTTTCAGGAAACGGAGATGGGTTGCCACCGCCTCCCGGACGGTGGGATAGGACACATAGGTAATGCCAAATTCTCGACAGGTTTGCTCCACAATCTGACTGATAGCCGGATAGTGGATATGGCAAATCCGTGGAAACAGATGATGCTCAATTTGAAAATTCAAACCGCCGCAATACCAGGAAACCAGTTTATTCTTCGGAGCAAAATTAGCAGTGGTTTCCACCTCATGTATGGCCCATTCATTTTCGATTTCCCCGGTTTCCGGGTTTGGGCGCGGAAAGGCATTGTCTTCCACCACATGCGCCAACTGAAAAACAATCGCCATGGTAAGCCCCAGCACCAGATGCACAACCAGAAAGAGCCCCAGTACTTGCAGCACCGGATAAAAAAACATCGGCAACACCAGCATATAGCCAAAATAAAAGATCTTGGTGAGAAAGAAGAGTAGCGATTGGGAGACTCCGGGCTTCGGCAATTTGTAATCACCAATTCTGCCGGTGAAAAATTTCTGAAAATCTCCGGCAGTTACCCAGAGCAGGGTCATCAGGCTATAAATCGGAAAGGCATACCAGTGTTGAAACCGATGCCAGGGGCGCCATTGTTGTTGAGGACAAAACCGCAATATCCCGAACACCTCAATATCATCATCCAGTTCGGCGATGTTGGTGTATGTATGGTGCAGAATGTTATGCTTGTGCCGCCAGAACATGTTGCTGCCGCCGATGAGGTCCAGGGTAAAGCCCATGATGCGGTTGAGGCGAGGATTTTTTGAATAACTGCCATGGTTGCCATCGTGCATGATGTTAAAACCGACCAGCACAAACCCCTGAGCCAGCGCAATAGCTGAAAGTACCGCCAAGATCAGTGAAGAAGCCGAAAACAAAAATAGGACATAGGCGCTTACCAGCCAGCCCATAATGATGGCCGTCTTTAAGACCATGCGCCAGTCGGCATTCTTGGATAATTGGTTAGTCTCAAAATAGTGGTTCACGCGCTGTTTAACCTCTTTGTAAAATCCCACACGTCCCGGGAAACTGATTTTCTTCATGGAGTTTTCCTTACAATTTATATTTCTCTTGTTGTTATTTCTGCCAACCTTTGTCGGTTATTGGTTTCAATTTACTTAGATATAACCATGCCCTCTCCCCTCCTCTAATTTTGCCATCGTTTGTCATGGTATGACCCTTTCCCCTCATGGGAACGTACCCCCAGGCGCAGAACAAGACTCTGAGGGTTATGGCGGTATGTTCAGCCGATTCTGGAATCGTGGGGTATAAGAAGGTTCCTTTTTGGCTGACATTATTGAGACATTCTAAGATACGAAAATTTTCTAACAAAATGAGATTGTTTTAGGGAAAATGAAAAAAAAGGAGAAGGAACAAATTATCATACCGGGGTTGGGAAGAAATATCGAGGAAGTTATGGATTGGGTCAAGAAGGGTCGTAAAAAATATCCAGGTATTCCGGATACAGCATTTGCAACAATTGCATGAATAGATTTTCTTTTCAGAAAAGGGGTGTCGTGAGCAAGGTTTATGCATTCCTTGGGGCATCTTAAAGCCGGTGGCTAACGAGCCCCTTTCACCTACCTAACTCGTATTAACCCTTAATTTATGACTATAGAACGTTTCGCAATAATATCCCGTTCTTCACAAGATAAAACGATCCTACAGTTAAAAATACCTGATAATCCAATACTCTTCAGGAAAGATGTTGATTCTGCAAAGGATAATATATTTGAATCGCTTTTGGGGGGTAATCTGATTGTAGAAAAATTTACGTCTAAATTTATTTCTTTCACTAAGGTATCCTCTATACTATCGAAAAATTGAATTTTTGGCGATGTGTCAGCCTTTAATTTAAAGGTCAACTCGTTAGATATTCTATTTCTGATAAGAAAATCAAGTTTAATGGAATCATGATTGGAGGTATGCCAATACAATTTTGTAGATAACGGTTCGCCCTCTTCAGAAATATGAATCCAAATACCAACTTTTCCCGGAGGAAGCCCGAGTTGACGACCGGTAATATAATAATCACCGGAAAAAACTTTTAAATCGGAATATCGATCATTGGAATATTGGGTCTGTGCCCAGTTAAGTGTGCTTTTAAAAGTATCCCCCGGACTAAAATAAAAATCATAGAGTGTAGGTGTACTCCATCTGGGTAAACTTTCTATCAGTTCCATATCTTGATTATAAATATCATAATGCCATAGAGGCCCACTACTCGTTTGGATGTGTATTTCATGGGTATCAGAATTATTGATGGTAAGCAGAGTTATACGAACGGTATCATTCAAAGAAACATTATTGTTATCGTATTTTAAGAAAGAAATAATGCCATATTTATCTTCATAAGTAAGAATATTTTGTCTATTCTCAACATCAACCTTACTTGGATTTGAGCAGGAAAAGAAAAGAATAAAAAGTATCATCGAG
>RFIL01000342.1 GCA_003695285.1 Calditrichota bacterium | reverse complement strand
GGTTCCTGCGAATCACCGGGCGGAAGAAGGAATTGATCATCACCGCCGGGGGGAAGAACATTGCTCCCGCTCCCATCGAGGGGTTAATCGCCACTTCCAGATACATCAATCAGGTATGTGTCATCGGCGACCGCCGGAAATATCTTACCGCTCTGGTTACCCTGGATCCGGAGAACATCAAAGAATATGCCGATCAAAACAACATCCCCTACAACGATTTCAATGACCTGATTCAGCATGAGAAAATCATTGCCCTGATCAACGCCGAGATTGAGGAGAAGAACAAACAGCTTCCCCGCTACGAGACGATCAAGAAAGTGCGCATCGTGCCGGAGTTCACCATCAACAACGGCCTGATCACCCCCACGATGAAGCTCAAAAAGAGCGTGATCATGGCCCGATATCAGGATTTGATTGAGGAGATGTATGCGGAGTAGGGAAAGCTATCTACTTCCAAAAATCGATAGCCTATATCTAACCTGGCAAAGCCATTCAAAGCTCCCGATTCATCGGGGAACCCAAAATAACGGGCGGTGTTTACCGCTGAGCGGGATCGAAGCATGACACCTCGCCCCTGTCCCCCTTCAACAAGCGCTCGACTGAACTCACATCGAAGGCTCAGGATGACAGAGGTAGAACTCGGATTTATATTTTTGCCACAGAATGGCAGAATTTGGAAATAAAGATACTAACAGGGACTAAACTCTGGTAGTTCTGCCCTTTATTTCAACATTGTTCCAATCCACCTTTAAACCTGCCGTTACAAATAGCAGATCGGAGTTGATATTTCCCCGGAAGAGAAGGAGTAAATACACATGCCCCTCTAAAAAGGCCTTATTAAAGGTATAGTTGACCTCTTGCAATACGTTGATCGGATATTCGGGTACCCTCATCGGTAGTTGAACCACTTCAAAGTTCAGCACATATCGTCCTTCACTCTCCATTCCTGAAACCCGAGGAACTGCCTCCTTGAGATTATGAACCACGAGAGCATCCGATGTGATGATCTTAGAAATCACTTGGTAGGCAACAATGTGGCCATCGGCTATTTTTATACCGTAGTCGTATACGGTTACTACTCTGGTTTCCAATTAAGAGTTGGTCTTTAACCGAATAACTGTATTTGGTGAGGCTTCCATACTCCGGGGGGATTTGTGGATAGTATCCATAACTTATTTTTACGACTAATAGTGTTTTATGCGGATTCTCCCTTTCGAATCATTTCCGAGAAATTGGGAATCCATCAGTTTCAGGAGGTTCTGGATGCCTGTTCTCGCAGGCATGGCAAACGAAATTACACTTCACCCCTTTACTTTTTTAAATGGCTACAGCCTATGTACTTGAATAGTTATTTTTGAAGTAAATAATCCGTACAATGACCGAAAAACTCGGCATCTAACTACCTGAATACTCCTGATGATCTTACTATACTGTTTGTTGAAACTTAGACAGCTTCGGTTCAATGCAGTTTTTTCAAAAACTCAGTAAAAGTCTTTGCTATATTAGCTTCGGATTTAGTTTCATGGTCCCAAAATACCAGCGATTCAATTTTCCCATTTATATCTATTTTGAAACCGATAACATTCCCGAATGGGTCATAGCCGATAGGGATTATATCCGGTCGCTTTATTGCTTCGGAAGTTTTTACAACATCCTTCAGATCAATCAGATAATCTAAAACACATTCTCTTCCAGTTTCAATATTAAAACAATCCTTATCCGGTTTGCCTTTGTTGCAGCTTTCAAGCGCACTTTTATAGTCTTCTGGCAATTTAACCTTGAAATACTTCTCAATTTTCAAGAGCAACTCTTTGTCAAGAGGTTCAACATATTTCCATGTTATGTCCATAATCTCACCATCCCTTTTTATCCTTTTATTTGGATTATCTGTGTACTCTTCCTCCTCCCCAGATTTCTCTTCCTCCAGTATGCCCTGTGCGTAGGTGAATATCTGTTTTAACCAGTTCCATCCTTCCTTTGACTTCATTGTGATGCCAGGTAAATCCCTCGGGTTTATCTCCATTTTTTATCTGTTCAATTTGCTTTTCCGTTAAAGAAGTTGTATCGATCTCACCTGCTGAAAAAGCTTCTCTTAACTTTTCGTTACAATAATTGAACTGCACTTTATCTCTTTCCGTATATAGCCTTTCGGGGAGATCAAGTTTAAAAATAGTATGTTCTTTAAAATCCGGAAACACGCCACTAAGGAACTCTCCTTTAAAATCTTCAACAACTCTTCGTACAAAAGGGACTCCCGTCTCAGGATGAAGTTTTCCTTCCAAATGACTATTAACTGTCTCGATATTTCTGATTTCTAATGCTTCAAGAGAATTACCTTCGATTATTCTTAATAATTCTTGTACAGGCGATTCTTGAATACCCGATTCTAAAGCTTCTTTCAATTTTGCGACTTCTTTTCCGGCTTCTTTTACCACTGTTGCTACAATCGCAGAAATTGGTTCAGCCATTTGTGTCTCCAAATTGAAAATTACCTGAAAATTGGAAAAGATTTAGGGTGATTTTCCTTACATTCTGCTCATCTGGTATCAGAAAGCAAGAGGAAACAATTGATCTAATGTTTTCTTCTATAAAATTAATTCTGTGTTCAATCATATATTTGAAACATGTTTCCTTTACAACTTTCCTTATGAACGTATCAGTTTCAGAAACTTGCCACAATCTTTGCAAACAGGCCATCAGCTTTTTGTACAAATCCTCTTCTCCTTTCCGAAGAAAGTCGTACAATATAGTTTTTACATTCCTAGACGAGGCTAAATTCCCATAATAAGCTCTTTGATTTAACAATTCCATCAATCGCATTGTCACGTAATCGGGAAATAAAACTTTGTCAAATCGATTGTTGAGTTCATTCGTTACTAGTAGCTTCTCAAATTCACTTTGTGCAAATCCAAGCAATTCTCTTAGTCTTATAGGGGATAAAGTACACAAAGAATTCAGAAATTTCATTGCCAATTCTTTTCCTGGAGCCCTAATAAATGCGTCTAGTTCATAGGTTTCAGGGAGATGTAACGGCTTTAATGCTGTAAAAGAACGCATCGTTTCCTTAACCCTGTCGTTACTAACCGCATGCGATTCAACATCATCCACAATTATACACTCTACCGGACGTTCCATACCTTCTTTATAGCAAAGTGCATGTCCCGTTTTTAATTGATTCAAATACAGCGCATCTTCATCGCTAATACTCAATGAACCGGCTACCAGAATTTGATCATCTTTGGCGACCAGTCGATGGACAATCTTGCTATTTGAATTTTTAATAACATCAGGCGCTATTTTAGTCGGTATTTGTTCCACTACGGCAACCCCCTGCCCCAGGGAACGTATTTCCGAAATGACATTACAAAAGGTTTCCACAGCTTTCCCCTTGGGATTTCCCATCAATTCAGAAACACGTTCCGTTTCTACATTCTTTAGCAAACGATGCGCCTCTTCTATCACCAAAAAATGACGAAGCCCTTTAGATTTACTTCCTGGATTAATTACCGGACTTTCCCGGTGTCGATGTTCGCTAATTAGAACTAGCATTAAACCTACAAAAAAGGCCTTGTCATCATCATCAGCCAAATCTTCCAATTCGAATACAACATTGGAATTCAACAAGTCTTTCATTGGAAAAAAATCATAAGTATTGAACATTAATCCCTTTGCACCGACGCACAGGCTTTCCAATCGTGCGACTATGGCGGCGCGAATATTGTCCCGCAATTCGCCTCGGTAATCTGTTTCCGTTTTTATATAACTGTCCACTTCATTTTTTAAATCAGATAAAGTGGGAAAACAGTAAAAATGTTCTTCCAGTTCATATTTGCTTTCGTCAAATTCTCCGTTCTTATCCAGGAAAAACGGGTGGTATCCTTTAGTTACATCCCATCCCTTTTTTAAGTAAATATTATGCAAACATTTCTCAAGGATGTTCGGCATCGGTCCGTATAGAGAAAAACTGGCGTTAAAAATAGCTTTTAGATAATCAATATGAGTTGAGGGGAGAACCCCTTTCTGAATATAAAAGGGATTGAAACTAATAGAACTTATGTTGGTATTCCCAACTGTAAAGATTCGCAAATTATTCTTAAAAGCCTCATCGGCCAATAACGTTCGGTAGTCCCTCTTGGCGGATTCCAAAACAAGAAAAGGTACTCTCTGAGAGGCAAGCTTTTTTAAAATATTTTTCATTGTCGTGGTTTTTCCACTTCCGGTGAGTCCACAGACAAAAATATGTTTGTTCAAATCTTCCTGAGACAATGTAAATAAAGAGTTGGGAACAGGATTGCCATGATCGGCGATATGGCCAAGCATAATGCTACCCCCTCTCCTGGAATCTGTCATGGCTAAAGGGGGCATCCTTCTGATTTCATACCCGGGGAGAGATTCTGCCGGGGGGGAAGCAATCAAGGTAAGTTCTTCACTGGTCAGATAAGTGGCTAGTTTTTTAGGAAAAACCGTGTCTTCTGTGCTGGTTTTTTCCGGAAGAAAAAGGGTTCGGCCAGAGGGAATTTCGCCGATGTACAGGCGGGGAGGGGGAAGAAGTATATCTTTAGGCTTGGACAATTCTCCCAAAAATGTTCCGCCAAGAACTTCGCAGGTTAGTCTATCTTTTGCTGCGAATGTAACAGTTGTTTCCCAGAATCCTGTATGGAATCCCCGAGTCAAACGTTCCAAAAGATGCTCGGATATCTTTTCTAACTCTAAGGCAAGTCCGTTTTGTTGTTCTAAAGTAAACGATTGTGAATACTGTTCAGACGTGGATCTAGTGAAACTGATTGTTCCTCCTTTTGACTGAGAATACAATAACAGGCTCAATGTTTTTGTCTTCGATTCCGTACTTGACTCTCCAGTAGACTCTACATGGCCATATTCCTTACTTATGGTTATCTTAGCAAGCGCATGCATTCTATCGCGAATACTCAATAATTTTCTATACATATCCTGCTTATTTGTGTCACTTATAGGTCGAGAAACAATCACCAACGTATAATCCTTGCCGTACAGGCTCCTTACTACAGAAGCAATATTGAACCGTTGTCTTTTTTTATCATCTCTTATTAGCGTTGGAATACCCGTTACCAATCCCCCATAATTCAGGTTTTCCACCAGAGAAGAAATATTGGCTGTTTCCATCAGCGCCTTTTGCTTTCCCGGCAAAATACCGTTTAAAATAGTTTGAAACATCTCAGGATTACAGGATGAATCATCTTCCTTCACAAATCCTAAGAATATTTGCAGATTCCCCTTCCTATTGCTGATAATTGTTGCTACCGATATATTGGCATGATATGCAGTCGATAATAGAATGTGGAAGCGTTCATTGATGAATGCCATAATATTCTCAACGTTAACTCCCACAGTCATTTCCGTTAAGGGAAACAGAAAGAAGGAATTCAAATATGCTGTTGGGGATTTTTGAGTTTCTCGAGATAGCCATAAATTTTTTTCACTCTCCATTGCCCACCACGGCACCAATTTTTGGCTATTTTCAAGCAATTCCGATTGGATCTCCTGAGAGGATAATGATTGCGGTTGCATGGACAGTTTTTCCATTGAAGTCATTCTAAATATCCTCCGGCTGTAGACCATTTTCCTTGCAAAATTTGTTAAAGTCTCTGGAAAATACCTCAATCACTAATTTCAACCATTCTTCTATTTGTCTTTGAGTGCTTTCAAGATAACGATCAAGATCTTCCAACATCTGTTCAAATGCTACAGGAGTTGCTTCATCGTAAGCTTTCTTAAAAATAAATCCCGATATTGCAATCGTACCAACGCCCACCGCAATAGCACCGGCCATTAAATAAGGGTTAAAAGATACTATCGTTTTACCGGCCACGGTCTCAACAACTTTGGCCTTTATCCCCATTGCTCCCGTTATTACCGTTCCCAACGTAAAGGGGACAATACCTTTTTGGATTCCCTGCTTAACCCGGGGGTCGGGTGAATATTTAATGTGAACATCTTCGGGTTTTAATCTCTTATCCATCCCCAATGCCAGGTCTCGAATCTGACGTCTGAAGTTCGCTTGGTAAAACTTATTTTGTAATTTAACCTCTGCCTTATCAATAATCTTTTGGGCTTCTTTCATAAGGCTATTAATCAAACTATCCAAAACAATTTCTATTTTATGACAAATTTCAGTTGTCATGTATTCAGTTATAAACTTTCTCTGACGCTTGATATTACCATTCGGTTCTAAATACATCTCCAATCTTTTCCGAACTTTCGCTAATTCATCCCATACTTGCTGTCTAATTTGCTCATAGACTACCGAGTTTTGCATGAAAGTTCCTCCAAGATTTCTTTCACGGATTTTTTTTCTGATAATATCTTGTTTTTTTTTGTCCTAGTTTCTTGAATCTCTCTAATAATTTCCTGGTTTGTTTGTTCTTTTTCTCTGAGTTCCCGAAGGTATTCTTGTCGTTCCCGAATAGATTGACTGATTTCTTTTTGAAAAGTACCTAAATAATGTTCCACAAACTTTCCAAATACTGAAGGATACCTATTCAGTACAGAAGCGAGCTCTTTCCATGAGTTATCCTTTAACTCGCTTAATAGGCTTCGTTTATAAAAAAAGCCCTTAATAGCACGTTTGATTTTTTGCCAAAAATTTGCAGATCTCGGTAGTTTACCTAACACTTTATCTTCTGTTCGTTTCTGTAAAGCTTCGAAATCAGTTTTCGGTACATTAATTTTATGTTGCTCTTGAAATTCTTTATCTGTTTGTTCTAATACTTCTCTAAAATCTCTTACAAAAGTTTTACACCGAAACTTTATTACCTCTTCTGCTTCATTCATGATATCCACAAAATGTTTTCTTAGTTCATCTGCAGAAGCACTATCAAGGCTCAGTCTCGCGTATTTATTTTTTAATTCATCAATTTTCACTTCAATATTGCTAATCCCGTATCTTATTTTAATCTCATTTTCTAGTTTGTGTAGGGCGACTTGATATTTTTGTAACTCTTGTTCAATTCTGTTTATTTCTTTATGGAACTCTTGGGGATTTCGTTTTTTTAATTCAAGCTGTTCTATTCTCTGCGCATAAATAGCTTCCTGTTCTTCATATCCTTTCTTAATTGCATCTACAATCTCTCTAAGCTGGAGATAAGGCGCTTGAGAAGAAAATTTATCAATTGCCTCATACATAATTTCAAACCGAGAATGCTCAAACACCACGTCTTTCAAATCTCTATTTTCCTCTTCCGCAATTTCTCGGAACTTGGGAAGTATGTTTTTTTTCTCCTTCGATGTTTCCCTGATCTGTTTGAGGTCTTTGCCGTTTTCAAAATCTTCATATATCAACTTGAGTAAGCTATCAACCACCAGAATTCTCTCTTCAGGGATTTCATCTTTATATAACCGTTTCGCTTCACTATACAATCTTTCCACGTCTTCCACAGCCACAGTACCGGCTTTGGTCAGAACCAAAAAGAGACTTTCCTTGCTCCGGTTTGAAATGATGTCCTTTACAAATTTCCGAAAGGATTCCGATTCTACAGGCTCAATAGGGTGGATGAACAAGATGGCGTTGGCCTCCTCCAGAAATTGAAACGACAAATCCTGTACTCCTCCCAACGCATTGACTCCAGGGGTATCGACAATTCTCAGTTCATCGAAGTCCCAATTGAGTGGGTAACCGAATTGAATTTCCACCGGGATTTTCTCTTTGGGATGATCTTCAATATATTGAGCAATTATGTCTTTCTTTCCCGAAAGCTCGATACCGGAATCCTGTTCTAATGCAGCTACTAATTTATCTGTAACTTCAACGGCGCCATCACTTTGTATAATATATTCATTGAGCAGTGTAGAGGGAATTTCCCGATATTCATCGCGAATACTGCATATTTCACGCAATTTTTCTTTTGCCTCATCCACTTCCGGAGTTGTCACATCATCATAAATTTCTTCTACTGTACCATCTGCATATTTAATCCTTAAGAATGATTTATCTGACTTAAATATTTCCACAATAGCGCTTGTGGCCTGTAAAACATCACTAGGCAAAATTTCAGCCCCCAAAAGCGCATTGATAAAGGTAGACTTTCCGGCTTTCACCTCACCGGTAACCGCCAGGATAAATTTTTCCTTTTTCAGAGTTTCCACCCGTTTTTCGAGAAAGTCAATATTGACCCCATCGTCTAGATTTCCCCGTTTTTCCTTATACGCATTGAATAAATCAATAACAACTTCTTTCCACTCTCTGTAAGCACGTCCTACCATGTCTTTCCTCCGTAATTAATCAATTATTCGCTATTCGAACCCCGTTCCTGTTTAATAATCCCTGATTTCAGGGAAAATTATCCCCATTCCGAATAACCGACATCAAGCCCTTTGCTATGAGCTACATGGAAAGCCAACAGGCTGGAACTCCTTTTCCATTATTTCAGGAATTCCATCCCGGATTTGCTACAACAGAGCAATTTAAGTTATAAAAAAGTATTTCATGTGCCCCAAAAAATCAAGACTGTTTTCCAAAAAATCAATTCCCAATTCTTGGTAGTCTCCCTTTTGAGTGTTGTTGCTATTGAGAGTATTGTTTTGTCATACCGATTCCATCAGGGCGGAACCCGACGCAGTCGGTGGTCGAAGTATGACAAAAACCGCTAAATAGTTGTCGCCCTTCGACAGGCTCAGGGCGACACAAGACAGCTAAAACATGAGCAACACTCATCAAGGAAACCACCCAATTCTTCTCTTTTGGAAATTTATTGGTATCAATCAGATTCGGAACCGAGGATACGCTCTCTCCCCGATTGCACTTTTTGTTGCTTCCGGGGAGAATATTGGCAATCTTTGGCCTGGATATTCTGGTTACTGGTTGCTGGTCGGAGCTTGCGGCAAAGCTGGAAGCGGAGATCCCGGCGAAGTCGGGAATACTCGATACTGGCCGGATAAATCGGCGTGCCAGAAGCCAGTCAATCACGCATCACGGATCACGCTTCACGGGCGGTAGTTAGCCCTCAGAGGCAGTTTTCCGGAAACCGGCATCAAGTTCAAAGGATAATTCAGCAAAGACAATGCCTCCCATCCCGGAACATATCATTGACCGCATCCGCGATTCGGTG
>RFIL01000047.1 GCA_003695285.1 Calditrichota bacterium | reverse complement strand
GGTGAAAAAATATCATCCGGAAATTGAAATCGATGTCAAAGACCTGAAATCCACTTGACTATGGTGACATATGTCACTATCTCCGATTTGGGAACACCAGAGGCCTCGAAACTCTGTTTCGGGTTGATTCAGAACACGGATGTCATGGCATTGGAAACAGAGTTTCTTTAACTATTGCGTTCCATCCCGGCTGGCCGGGATTGGAACGAGTAGAAACAGATTGTTCTACTTTGGTAGCCGCATGCTTCAGCGTGCGGGTGGGTGCGGGGGATCAAAACAAGATTAGAATGGTTAATGGTGAATGGAGAATTGTGAATGGCAAATGGTGAGTGGTAGAGTGGTGAGTGGTGGAATAAGAATTCTCCTTGTTCCCAAACTCCGATTTGGGAACACCCTGGCCACCGAAACTCTGTTTCGGGTTGATTCAGAACACTGATGTCATGGCATTGGAAACAGAGTTTTTTTAACTATTGCGTTCCATCCCGGCTGGCCGGGATTGGAACGAGTAGAAACAACTTGTTCTACTTTGGTAGCCGCATGCTTTAGCTTGCGGTGGGGTGCAGGGGGGCAAAACAAATTTGGGCGATCCAAGTATCTCACTCGCTCCCAAAGTCTCTTTGGAAGCGCTTATTTCTATTTAACATGTGGAATGGAAGAGCCCACCAACTGGTTTTTCTTCACTGAGCTGATTATACAACTCCACCGCTTGTTTGGTGGGGAGAATGTGTACCTCAACCCCTCTATTTTTCAAGTATTCGATGGTTTCCGAGGGGACTTTCAGTTGCTTAAGCATTCCCCTGGAAAGCACCACACATTGAGCCCCGTGCTCCAGGAGCTCTTTAATGTCATCCGGTTGAATCCCGGGGCTATGACGGGTGCCGGTCTCATTCCAATCCCATTCCCGGGCGCCTCCGGGAAATAGCTTGGCATCCTTAAAGCCACCGGGATAGCCTTCCACTTCGATGTGCCCCCAGGAAATTTTCTTTATTTTTGGCGACTGAATCCGGTTCATCCCCGACCTCCAAAGTATATCCCTGCCTTTTCAGTGAATGGGTGATGCCATTTTAAAATACCAACAAAGTTCTGTTGAAACCTGGATTCGCATTCCATAAAAAAACCTCATCACCCGGTAACAAAATGTACTGAGTGATGAGGTCTGAATCAAGCAAAGTAGAGTCAGACTCCGATTTCTAATTTCGGAGCGGCTTTCCTGTTTTTAACATGTACTCCATTCGCTCCTGAGTTTTCTTCTCCTGGCAGAGTTCCACAAAAGCCTGCCGTTCCAGGTCCAGCAAATACTGTTCATCCACCGGAGTCACATGATTGGCCTTATCACCGCCGGTCAGCACATAAGCCAGCTTCTTCCCAATCAGCAGATCGTGATCACTGAGGACGCCCTGCTTGTGCATGGCTTCCAGGGAGCCTTCAATTGCCAATCTACCTCCCTCACCCGGCAGGTAAATTTCGTTGCGCGGTTCCGGAGGTTGATAATCCTTGGCCATTTCCAGAGCGGTTTGTTTGGCTTCATAGATCAAGTGGTCAGGATTGATCACGATGCGGTCCTCTTTGGTAAGATATCCCAGAGGGATCGCTTCCGCCGCCGAGGAGGAGACTTTTGCATAGCCAATGGTTTCGAAGGCCTTCTGTACCGGCGGGAAGGGACCGGAGCGGATTCGAGCCATTTTATCGAGGAAATTGAGCAAGACCCGCAGGGTGCCGCCACCACCGGGTATCAGACCAACTCCCACTTCCACCAGTCCGACATATAACTCAGCGGAAGCCACGATGCGGTTGGCTGCTCCTGCGATCTCAAATCCTCCACCCAGACACATATTAAATGGTGCACTCACCACCGGGAAGGAAGAATATTTCAACTGTTGTCCGATATCCTGAAATTGTTTACTCATCTGTTCAACTTTGCTCCACTCCTTCTGCTGACAGGCTTCCAGGATCATCGCCAGATTGGCGCCGGCTGAAAAATTCTTCTGCTGATTGGCAATGATCAATCCCTTATACCCTTGCTCGGGAATGTATTCCAGGGCATATTCCAGGATGTCAAACATGGCTGCATCCAGGGGGTTGAAATCCGGTTGCGCCACGCTATGGAATTCCGCACAGAGAATCCCATCACCAAGGTCAATTAAACTGGCACTCCAGTTCTCTTTGATGACTCGTTCTTTGGACTTCTCCAGTTGGAGGTGAATCACCCGCGGGCGGGTTTCCACCGGTTTGTAAGCTTTGCTTCCAGGATCGTAAAAATATTTTACTCCATCCCGAACCTGATAAAAGGAGTGGATTCCATTTTCAACCATCTCCATGACCCAGGCGGGAATTTTTTTGCCTTCTTCTTTCATCCGTTCCAGTGACTTGGGCACACCAATGGCATCCCAGATTTCAAAGGGGCCTAAATCCCAGCCAAATCCCCACCGAAGGGCATTATCCACATTTACCACGTCATCGGCTATTTCCGGAATCCGATTGGCAGCATAAATCAGCGTGCTGGACAGGATTTCCCACACAAATTTTCCGCCCTTGTCGGGATTGAAAACCAGGGAGCGGATTTTGCCACCGGGGGTATGATAGCGCTTCGCAATTCGTAATGCATCAAATTTAGGTTTATTCCGCGGTTGATATTCCAGAGTCTCCAGATTCAGGGAGAGAATTTCTTTTCCCTCTTTTTTGTAAAAACCCTGCCCGCTTTTTTGACCCAACCATTTATTTTCCAGCATCTTTTTCAGAAAATCCGGAAGCTTAAACATTTCTCTTTGTTCATCATCGGGACAGTTTTCGTAAGCAGTGGATGCCACATGCGCCAGAGTATCCAGCCCGACCACATCGGCGGTACGGAAGGTGGCACTCTTCGGACGACCGATGACCGGGCCCGTAAGCGCATCCACTTCTTCCACCGTAAGCCGCATCTTTCGAGCTACATCCAGGGTCACCATCATTCCGAATACCCCAATGCGATTGGCGATAAAGTTCGGGGTATCTTTGGCGTACACAATTCCCTTACCCAGCACGTTCTCACAGAAGGTGACCATGGTATCCACCACCTCCGGAAGGGTATCGGGAGTTGAGACTATCTCCAGCAGATGCATGTAGCGGGGTGGATTAAAAAAGTGGGTGACCAGAAAATGTTTCCGGAAAGATTCCGGCATGCCCTCGGTCATATCTTTTAGAGAAATACCGGAGGTATTACTGCTGATGATGGTATCCGGTGAAAGATGAGGGATAATTTTTTCGAACAAACTGCGTTTAATATCCAACCGTTCCACCACCGCTTCAATCACCCAGTCCACTTCACTCAGGAGTTGGAGATGTTCATCGAAATTGCAGGGAGTGATCAGTTGGACGGATTTGGGATTATAAAAGGCAGCAGGTTTTATTTTTGTTGCCATCTCAATCCCTTTCTGGGCGACCTCCTGGGAGATATCAAAGGCCAGGGAGGGAATACCGGCATTGGCCAGATGAGCCGCAATTTGACTTCCCATCACTCCGGTGCCCAGAACAGCAACTTTTTTAATCTCTTTTTTCATGGCAACCCTCCTTTCTACAATCGTTCAATGATGGTAGCGATGCCCTGACCGGTACCGATGCACATGGTTGCCAGACCTAATTTGGCATCTCTTTGATCCATTACGTTCAAGAGGGTGGTTAAAATTCGGGCGCCGGAGCATCCCAGGGGATGTCCTAATGCCACCGCACCACCATTGAGGTTAACCTTCTCCATGGGCCATCCGCCCTTTTTAATCACATACAGGGATTGAGCAGCGAATGCTTCGTTTAACTCAATCACATCGATATCATTAATGGTTAAACCGGCGCGTTTCAGTGCTTTTTCAGTTGCGGGTAACGGTCCCATTCCCATCCGCTGCCAATCCACACCAGCAATGGCTCGGGAGATAATTCTGGCGCGGGGTTTCAGCCCATATTCTTTCGCCAGTTCCGTACTGGTTAAAAGCACTGCTGCAGCACCAATGGAGTATGGGCTACTGGTGGCAGCGGTTACGGTTCCATCCTTCGTAAAAGCGGGTTTAAGAGATTTAATTTTTTCAATATCCGGTTCACGAGGACCTTCATCCTGTTTAATGATGTTTCCGTTGAACTCAATGGGAATCACCTCATTCTCAAAGCGTCCGTTTTTCCAGGCATCCAGTGCCTTTTGATGGGAAGCAATGGCAAACTCCTCCTGCTCCTCGCGGGAGATGTTCCCTTCTTTAGCTAATATTTCCGCTGTTTCTCCCATTCCCATATAAAAATTCTTGCGGGCTAATTCCGGGTGAAAACTGGGATTATAACCTCCCATGGGAACAGAAAACATGTCTTCCACCCCGGCGGCAATCACTGCCTCGGCATCGCCTAACTGGATGGCATAATCAGCTTGATGTACGGCATCCATGGAAGAACCACAAAATCGATTCACCACTTTTCCACCTGCTTCCAGGGGGATACCGGCCAGCAGAGCCACAGAACGGGCCATGAGCATCCCCTGAGGTCCTTCCGGGAAAGCGCACCCCAGGATGACATCTTCAATTTTTTCCACCGGTAGAGCGGAATTTCTTTTTAATAACCCCTTAAACACCTGGGCAGCCAGATCATCGGGGCGAATGCCCACCAGTTTCCCTCGTTTTACCCCTATCGGGCTTCTGACAGCATCGATGATAACACTTACTTGGTTTTGAGCCATTTTCAACTCTCCTTCATTATTTTATGAATTCTGTGAATGATTCCTGAATAACTATGAATCCGGAACATAATACGGATTCGAGAAACACACGAATAGCAGATTTATCCCACAACCCATACTTCTCTCCTAATAGTAATTCATTGTTTTTAAACCCTTCGAAGAATGAGTCTGACTTTCTGTGGTATAAATCCGTTTCATTTCGTTCCTAATTTGACACGTGTGTTTCCCTGAGGAAGTAATCAACATGACAAAGGCTAAAAATAACCCATGAATGAATGTTCAGGTCTTTTTTACAGCCAATATTCCTGATGATGATACAGTTCTTCGGCAATCTCACGCTTTAATTGGAAAAGGTTGTAATGGTTATTTAAGTGAGATTTTAGTTGGGTTAAACGCTGTATTGCCTGTTCCAGAGATTTGCCGTTGAGAATGGCATAAAGGCTTTCTTCTACTCGCATGAAAAGCTCCGGAATCTTTTCACCACACAAGACCCGGGCAATTTTTACCCGAACATCGTTTTCATCAGGTGCATCTGGATGCTGTTTTACGCGATTGAGGGTGGTATCCATCACGTAAAGATCGATGAAAAGATTGCTCAGGACTTCGCCTAATTGTTGTTCATTGAGGACATCCTGACCATATTTTACCAGTGCATGATGGAAGAGCAGAAGTGCAGCCGCTTTGGCCAACTCTAATGCTTGCATCTCATTTTTCAATACTCCATCAAATGCTGGTAATTCTCCCTCAGCTATCTTAGGAATTCGTTGAATTGTTTCTCGGATGGGTAATATTTCCAGGATGGTTTTTTTCAGGAAGTATCCGGTAATCACCTGACGATTGATTTCATTGGTGCCTTCATAGAGTCGCTCGATGCGGGCATCTCTTAGCAGGCGAGCCATGGGGTAATCTTCCACGAACCCATATCCACCGAACATCTGCAGACCATCATCTGCGGATTTCCAGAGGGTCTCGCTGCCAAAGATTTTGCAGATTGAGCATTCAATGGCATTGCTTTCGATGGCATTGGCCACCTCTGAGAAGTAATTGGGAGAATCCGGGGCTACCTGGGAGATAGAATCATCCAGCATACCGGCGGTTCGGTAGAGGATACTTTCCATGGCATAAGTGTTCACCACCATTTCGGCAAATTTCCGTTTCAGGGCGTCAAAATAAGCGATGGGTTGACCGAACTGCCAGCGTTCCAGGGTATAGGCAACCGCTTCCTTAATCACTGCCTTGCATCCGCCCAGGTCTGCAGCGCCCAGTTTAAACCGCCCGATATTCAGGCTGTTGAATGCTACCTCGGCACCTTTACCAATTTCATGGAGAATGTTCTCTTTGGGGACAGCCACATTCTCAAAGGTAATGCTGGTGGTGGAAGCGCCTTTTTGACCGAGCTTATACTCTTCTTTACCCACCTGGACGCCGGGGGTATTCCTTTCTACGATGAACGCAGTCATTTTTTCGCCGTTTACTTTTGCGAAAACGATATATACATCTGCCCAGCCACCGTTGGTAATGAACTGTTTGGTGCCATTCAGGATATAATGGGACCCATCTTCAGAAGGGGTTGCGGTAGTGCGAAGGGACATAGCATCCGATCCGGCGGTGGGTTCGGTGAGACAGTAAGCGCTCATCCATTCCGCCGT
>RFIL01000341.1 GCA_003695285.1 Calditrichota bacterium | reverse complement strand
CGATCCGCCACGACAACCACTTCCTCTCCCTCAATGGTTTCCGGTGATAATTGAAAATTCACTTTGGTCGTCAAATCCACATTCACTCGTACATTGGTGACACGTATTTCTTGATATCCAACCATCTGGGCCACCAGGGTATAACTACCTGGTGGTATGTTGATAATAAAATAATAGCCATCAGCATCACTTGCAGACCCGAAGGGTTGGCCATCAATATAAATGTTAGCGCCTACAATGGGTTCACCGGTCGATTTGTCCTTCACAATACCCGAGATTTTACCGGTTGTACCCCCATAAAGAGGGAACACCATTAAAAGGGATATAAGAAACAGACACCAGAAACTCCCTGCCCCTTTATATCCCGGATGCAAATACCGGGAGCTATTCGCTGTTCGTTGTCTAATTGGTTTCATGTTTTTCTCAATCTGACGTTTAATTCGTTTAAAAAATTGATCCGGTCAGTTATAAAAAAAGGAGGAAGGGGGAAGCCCCCTCCTCCAAGTGCAGCTGGAACTACTTCATTAGAACCATTTTTTGAACTTTGACAAATCCACTGGCCTGAATTCGGTAAAAATAAATTCCGGAAGCCAGATCATGAGCATCAAACTGAACCTGATAGGTACCGGCAGTCTGTTTTTGATTAACCAGAGTGGCTACCTTTTGACCCAGAGTATTGAAGACATCCAGCTGAACATTACTGGGTTTCGCCAGTTGATAGGTAATGGTGGTGGATGGGTTAAAAGGATTGGGATAATTCTGTTTTAAATCAAACGTCGTGGGATGTTGACTTAATTCATCCTCAATGCCGGTAACCCAGGTATCCCCTACCCAGGTGTAGAGCCAGTATCGGGGAGATTGCCAGGAAGTATCATCATTGTAGGGAGACCAGGTCATAATCCCCTGCCGTACGCCTCCTCCGTCTGCATCATTAAAAGCCAGATCAAAGGGGATACGGATGCCAGGGGCAGGAACAAAGACATGATCACCACCCACTGCCGCCAGGTCAGTCCAGGCGATACGACCTTCAATGACATATCCTACCGGGAATTTCGGTCCCCAGTAATAATCAGTAGTGGTTACTTCAGCACTGCCCAGGTTATCGATAATGGCTCGGGTGGGTAAGAAGCGGAAATGATAATCAGGTTCGCTGCCACGATCATATCCACTATGGGCCGGACCATGCCAGTCATATAATCCCAGAAACAGATCGGGGCTATCTTTTTCCCAGGTATTTGTAGCGGAGGTATCGACAACATCATCGGTAATATCAAAAGCAAAATAGAGATAATTGGCATCGGCAGCCAGGTAGGTCATCACAGAAAGGTCACCGTCACCATCAATCGTCGTATTGTCTACAATATGAGCGCCTTCGGAGGGGAAGGAGCGAAATTCCATAATACCACTCCATTCGCTGAGGTCTCCATCGGCTACAAAATTGGAGGGAGGATTTAAGGACATGGTAGCAATTCCCCTGGCAGTGTTGGTTACCGGATTGGTGATTGTGCTGGGATCAGATTCGTTACCGGCAGCATCCACTGCGGTTACGGCATAATAGTAAGAGACGGAGGAGTCAGCCAGCGGCGAAAAGAGCAGGTGTTCTTTATTTTGAGTATTTTCCGGAACTCCAAAACCCAAATCAACGACCTCTACACCAGGGGCATGAACATCAGTGATGGGTTGGCGGCTATAATAGACATTATACGTTTCATCACTCTCACCAGGGACATCCAGCCAGGTAACCAGGTTAAAATAGTTGTCGGGTACTACAAACACGCCGCCGGGAGGGTCCGGGGGATTCACATCAAATACCGGATTGCCAGTCCACCAATCATCGATGTAGATGACATTTCCGGCGACACCACTGGCTTCCGCCATGATTTGAACCACAGTTACCGCAGTTGTATCAAAATTGGAGGTTCCATCCTGATAGACAAAATCTCTTAAAGCAAATGAATAATCATGCCATTGGTTATCTGTGTTGGGGGTAAACACATACCCCACTTTGCCATCGGGGCCGGATTCAAATTGCATCCGTAACGCTCCGGTTTGAGGACCGGCTTTCATTTTAAACTTCACGGAATCTTGCATCCAGCTTCCCAGCATGTTTTGAGGTTCGGTGATGTTAAAACCAAAACCGGTCCAGCCATTCCCCCATTCGTCACCTTGAGTCCATTTGATGGCATTGGTACCAGGGGTTGCCCCGGCTCCTTCTTCTACGATCATGGAAGACTGCCCCCAGGTGAAAAGGGAGAGATTTGAGGGAACAAACATCCCGTTAAAGATGATAAAGGGAACTGCACGAGAACCGAATCGGGTAAAGTTGTCAAAGGAGACTTTAACGGAATCTGCAGGAAGATTGGTATTGGGATCCCAACCACTTACTACTGCTACCAGACTGAAGCCGACGATTTTATCCCGGTCTAAAACATAGTTATTGTAAGTTCCGCCGCCCCAGGTATCCGGAAAACGGACGAATCCAGAATCATTGGGGAGCACGGTACCATCGGTTTCTCTTTCCACGAAGGGGATTTTTAATTCAAACCATCCACTTTGAGCATCGAGCACCACCGTATTCTCATAAATATATTGTTCGATTTGATCGGTGGGATTGGGTCGATCGGCGATGTGAACGCGGAATACCATCAAATCTGGATGGGTGGGGGGCTGATTAACTTTAATCCAGATGCTGAAGGAGTCACTGACTTCCCAGTTCATGGTTTCGGTGCTATCTGTCCGGTAAACCAGACCGGCAAAACTCCCCCACTGATGGAATGAACCAATGATATAATCCACATCAAGGGCGCCGGTTCCTTCCACAAAATCTACATGATTATCAGAGAGACGAACCTCGCTGGGTGGTCCCTCATGATCAGCGGTGTAATGGGGGTCGGAAGCTGAACTATCGTAGCTGTCAATGGTATAAGTCTGAGCATAACCAATGCTCCCGACGACAAATACCAGCCACAAAATTAACCACAATTTTTTCATTGTAACCTCCTGTTAAACTTGGAAACATAGCAGTTAATTTGAAAAATCCTTCCTCCTATCTCCTGACGGGTTCAAATTAAAGGGGATCCTCCATTTTGACCTCCTTTCAGGCTTGGGTTTAATAAAACTCTTCCCGGTAAATGAACCCCACCGGGCGTTCCTGAATTATCTTTTCAGCATCTGGAATATGGGATTTCAAAACTTGATCATTAATTTCAACCGGATAAAACGGCTTTAACTCTTCTACTGTCTTCATGCGTTCCTCGTGAAACTTATAATCCACCAGAATTTCTCGAACAGCCGTTGGAGTGAGCTTGCCGTTTAATTGCTGGTTCACTGAGGGGAAATTTTTCTTATGCATAAATTCCTGAATCTCATCTTCTGTAACGGAAATGGCATTTTTTAACCTTTTCATGTAATATCGGGAAAGGAGCGCGTCACTCTGGTGGAGGGTTTCATATTGAACAACAGGATGGGTATCCAACCCTCTGCGATAGGCTTCTTTGACTAAATAAAGATTCCGTACTGTAACGGCAATGGCTTTCTTCAGTTGCTGAGCCATATTGACCTGGGGGCGCATGGGTGCCGGAAGGTCCCATAAAATTTGTAAAAATTCTTTTACGGTTAAGTGACCATCCTTGAAGGTCACCAGCACCTCATTGGCCATATCTTTTAATTCCGTGCGAGTATTTTTCAATTCAGCGTTTGTGAGATGTATGGTAAGGGGCGTTTGTGATGTTTTCGGTTGTACGATTTCCGAAAATTTCTCGGAAAGAGCAAAAAATACGGTGGGATTTATTTCAATTTTCTTGTCTTTGAGAAGGTTGTAAATATACTGATCGGAAAGTTTACGCGCATGGCGTTCAAATATGACTTTACGGATTTTGCTTTTTGTTTCGGCAAAATCGATTTTCGACATGAACTTATTGATTTCACCATCGATCAATTTTACAACCATGTATTCTTTCCCAACCCGAATCGGAGAACTGATTTCGCCCAGTTGCATCTGAAAGACCACTGTTTCCAATTCCGGGGCCATATCACCAAAACTAAAATAGGGGGAGACTCCCTTTCGTTCCTCTCCGGGGTTGAGCAAAGAAATTTCATCAACCGGGTGAGATTGCATCAACTGACGATATTTTACAGCAGAAAGACTATCTGGGGAGGCAATATATTCAAACTGAACTTTTTTCTTGGAATTGAGATATGCCTGTTCGTATTCGGAGTCCGATATCTGCACTTGTGAAGCCACCACCTCGCGATAAAGTTCTTTCATCATTTCTTTTTCTTTGATAACCCGTAATTTTCTGGCAACATCCGGATCCTTGTCGAGACCCTCTGCTAATGCTTCCTGAGCAAATAGTTTTTGTTCAATTAAAAAATTCAGTTGGTTGCTATATGCCTCCCCGTAGGTTAAACCCCGATCCCATTTAGGTTCCAGATTGAAACTTCTCCGCAGGAGTTTCCAGTCAATGATACGGTCACCCACTCTCGCAACGATTTCCTGTTCACGAGAGGATTCTCTCGAACAAAACGGCAACGTCATAACTGAAATGCTCAATAGAACGACCAAGGAAGCGATGTGAATGAAGTGTTGTTTATCCTTCATAATCCAATTGCGTTTATTTGTGAGTTATGAAAAAATTCTCCACAGCCCGATAAGCACCAGAAGAAGCGCGATTGATAAGAGCTGGCTTTTTTTATTGCCAATCGGTGCGGGTGAAGTGAATTCAATTTTTTTGGTTTTAAAACTGTATTGGTCCCAGGGAATAAGAAACTCTCTTATTCTGTGAGGAGAAGGTGCCGTTTCCAGAACACTGACAGCGATTACGACGGCTACCGAAATTCCGAAGAGGAGAACTGCAAAATGCAAAAAATTGATCTGTAGATACAATTGGATGAGGTTCGATTGGAAATGTACGGTTTTATCCATCCATTCCAGAATCAGGCGGAGGGTACCCAGAATTCCGCCAATGATGAGTGCTGTAAAAGCTCCTTTACTTCCCGCTCTTTTCCAGGTAATCCCTAACAGAAAAACAGCTGCAATAGGAGGACTGATATAGGCCTGAATACTCTGTAGATGGAGATAAATATGAGAATTGAGCAATCGAACCACGGGTATCCATAAAATACCGACTGCGACCATAGCGATGGTAGAAAGATGGCCTACCAACACCAGTTTTCTATCCGGAGCATCCGGTTTAAAATGACGATAAAAATCCATCGTAAACAGTGTTGAGGTGCTAATAAAACTGGCAGCCAACGATGACATTAACGCAGCCAGTACTCCGGCCAGAACCAATCCCTTTAAACCGGCCGGAAGAAGGGAACCCGTTAAGAGGGTAGCATAAGCTTCATCTCCTCTTACTCCCGGATAAATAACCGCAGCAATCAGTCCGGGGAGGACCATGATGAACATGGGTAGAATTTTCAAGAACCCGGTAAGTAAAGTGCCCCCCCGAGCTGCCTCAATGTTTTTGGCGCATAAGATGTGCTGCACAATATACTGGTCTGTGCACCAATACCAGATTGCCAGAATTGGAGCGCCAAAGAGGATGCCGGTCCAGGGGAAATCGGGATCGGAAAAGGGTTTGAAAATGGTAAAATAATCTTGTGGCAATTGCGCATGAAGGGTTGAGATGCCACCCACTTCCTGTAATCCAAAGAGGGTAAGTATGATGGAACCTGCAAGCAGAAAGAATACCTGTATAGTGGAGGTAAACATCACCGCTCTCATTCCACCGATGATGGTATAGACTCCGGTTATCACCATCATCACCAGCGCGGAGGTGTATATATCCCATCCCAGAACTGCCTTCAGGATTAATCCAACAGCAAACAGGCTAACGGATATTTTGGTCAGCACGTAAGCAATAATGGAGATGCCACTCAGGTAAAGGCGGATTTTGTTGTTGTAGCGTTTTCCCAGAAATTCAGGAACTGTAAAGATGCCGGTTTTCAGAAAAAGGGGAGCAAAGAACCACCCAAGGAGCATTAAAAAAGGGATGGCCAGCCATTCAATGTTACCTACCGCAAAACCACGGCTGGCTCCATACCCGGCCAATCCTACTAAATGTTCACTGGAAATGTTAGCAGCAAACATGGATAAACCGATAATAAACCAACTCAGGTTGCGACCTGCCAGAAAATAACTTCGAGGCGTCTCTTTTTTATACCGGGAGTAAACGAGCCCCACAGTTAGCACGACCAGGAAGTAGATACCAATGATGGATAGATCTAAAGTCGTCATAATCCCGCTTTTCTGAGTTATCAAGTGATGATGGGAGTTACATATAATATGCCAGTGTTTGAATAATTTTTGTAAAATGCTGAAATTTAGAGAAATACATCAATAAAGCATTGGGGCGTCAGTGGTGAACATTATCAAACTAATAAAGCGGTGATTATCAAATTGATAATAAAATCTCTCTTTGATAATTTCAGATGAGTTTTTGTTACATTGAAAAATGGTTCATGTGGTCGCATGACACTGATAGAAGAAGGAAATTCGATTCATTGTTGCCCTAATCAGGGAAGAATCCAGCTTGCCCGGCCAGGGTGGAATTTGAAGAAGCATGCAGGATGTAATGGGTAAAATAGAGGCTCAACACCCTTTCGAAACGATGACTCACCATCCCTCAATTAAAAAATCTAAATCATCATGAGTCAAATATCTCACGAAACAAGGTTGATATTACTTCAATAAAACAAACTTGCGAGAAGCACTGAAATTACCGGCTTTGAAGCAATATAAATAAATTCCACTGGCCAGCCCTTCCGCTTTCCAATGGAGTTCGTGAGGTCCGGCAGTGGTATGGTTTTTCTGCAAGGAAGCAATTTTTTGTCCACTCAAAGAATAAATCTCAATCGTAATGATACCGGGTTTGGCAATAACATAGCGAAAGGTGGTTTCCGGATTAAAGGGATTAGGATAGTTTTGTTCCAGTTGATATACCTCAGGGAGCTTTTTTGAATCGTCATCGATTCCGGTGGAGGTAAGAAAAAAGGTCATCCGGTTAATGTTAAAATTTCCCTGGATAATAAATATTGAGAGGTGGTGTGTTCCACTATTCAAGGGGATATTGGCTGCTTCCACGGTAGTCCAATTTTGCCAGCCCCCGGTATTGGGTACATTGATAATACTACTGACTGCTTGATCGTCCTGCAGGAGGAGGAACTTTCCACCGCCTCCTTGACTGGCCACACGAACAAACATGCTATATTCTCCACTATATTGTATTGTTGTCGTGTAATTCAATTTTTCGCCGCCCTCTATCCAGCCTACGTTATAAGCATATCCCTGTGGATCCTGCGAGGCTTCGATATCAACTCCATCATTACGATATTGCCACCCATGATTCCAGACACTTCCTCCAATGTTTCTATAATCAGCATCGGTATACCCAATTCCCTGGGT
>RFIL01000340.1 GCA_003695285.1 Calditrichota bacterium | reverse complement strand
GCATTGGGTGCCCTCCTCCCCTGGGAAGAGGGGGTGGTACTGCTCATCGATGTGGGTGCCAATTCCGATTGTAAGCCCATTCATCTGTTGCAATTCGGGTTAATGGGCAGCATTTATATGGAATATATTTATGAAATTCCACATCCCCGTGTGGGGCTATTGAACATTGGAGAAGAACCAACCAAAGGCAATGAATTAACCCTGGCCACTTATACCTTGATGGAGAAACACCTCCCCAACTTTGTTGGAAATGTTGAAGGGAGAGATGTTCTCCAGGGTAAAGCGGATGTTGTGGTAACGGATGGCTTTACCGGTAACGTGGTTTTAAAGTTTGCAGAAAGCATTATTGGGGTTATCGGGAGAAGCTTGAAACGAAAAATAAAGAAGAATTTGTTTTCCATGGCCGGGATGCTGTTGGTAAAACCTGCCTTTACCGCTATGAAAAGACGCTATGATTATGAAGAATACGGTGGAGTGCCGTTGTTGGGAATTGATGGCATATCGATCATCTGCCATGGCAGTTCTACCGGAAAGGCATTAAAGAATGCCATTCATGTAGCAAGGATTATGGGGGAGAAGAAAGTAAATAGTCATATTCAGGAAGAGCTAAGAGTAAGAGGTCTGTTATGCGACGAAAGGCAATTATTACAGGCGTAGGTCATTACGCTCCGGAAAAAGTGTTGAGTAATAAAGACCTGGAACGGATGGTTGACACCAATGATGAATGGATTGTCTCCCGGACTGGCATCCGGGAACGCCGAATTCTGGAAGAGGGGAAGGGAAGTTCCTATATGGGCTATCAGGCTTTAAAAATGATTCTTGAAGAGAAGGATATAGACCCGGAAGAAATAGATTTGATCATTGTTGCCACGGTAACCCCCGATACCATGTTTCCCAGTACTGCCTGCCGGATTCAACATATGATTGGTGCCAGCAATGCCTGGGGGTTTGATTTGAATGGTGCATGCACCGGATATATCTATGCACTGGCTACCGGTGCTCAATTTATTGAAAGTGGGGCGCATAAAAAAGTGGCAGTCATCGGAGCGGATAAGATGAGCGCTATTGTGGATTATACCGATCGCTCTACCTGCGTATTATTTGGTGATGCTGCCGGTGCCGTGCTTTTGGAACCTTCGGAAGAGGCGGATTACGGCATCCTGGACTGGATTCTTCATTGTGATGGAAGCGGCGGCGAATATCTGCACATGCTGGGGGGAGGAAGCCTCTATCCCGCTTCTCATGAGACCGTGGATAAGAAAATGCATTATATTTATCAGGATGGCCGTACTGTCTTTAAGTTTGCAGTGACCAAGATGGCGGATGTCTCCGCTGAAATTGTTGAAAAAAACAATCTTACCGGTAATGAGATTAAATTTTTTATCCCTCACCAGGCCAATTTAAGAATCATTGATGCTGCAGCTCGCCGGATGGGTCTGGATGATTCCCAGGTTGTCGTAAACATAGACCGGTATGGAAATACCACTGCCGCCACCATTCCGCTGGCGCTGTCAGAGGTGTATCACGATCAAAAATTGCAACGAGGTGATTACATTGTAATGGCCGCCTTCGGGGCAGGGTTCACCTGGGGAAGTCTCTTGCTTCGCTGGGCAATTTAACCAGAAAGATTTCAAAACTTTTTGCACACCTCATCAATTTTGGATAGATTTTAGAGCCCTGGTCATACAGGGCTGAAGTGTGAACCCCGATGGTGTTGCGATACCATTGGGGTAACGTTTTCTCTTTTCTGAACCTGGTCAGTTTGGTAATTAATGAGGATATTATGAACACTTCCAGAGCCATAAGGTCTCTTTTAGTTCTTTTTCTGGTATTTGGTGTTCATTGTACTCAACAAACGACATTGAAGGTATTAAAACCGGCGGAAATTGATGTTGGTAGCATCAACCGAATCGCCATCCTGGATTTTGAAGGGCCTCCCGGTACCGGTTCTTCCATTGCTTCGATATTTACCAGCAAACTTTTCGCAACCAATTATTTTACTCTGGTGGAACGTTCTGAACTGGAAAAGGTGTTATCCGAACATGCGCTGAATATGTCCGGTGTTATTGATGTGGAAACAGCGGTAGAAGCCGGTCGGTTATTAGGGGTCCAGGGAGTTATCGTTGGGAATGTCATTAGTTATTCTTGTGAAGATCAAAAACATCGGGAAAAAGAAAGAAAAAAGATCTGGACCGGTGAATACGAACGGGATGAAAAAGGGAACATTATCTACGAGAAGAATTTATTTGGTAAAAAGGTAAAGAAGAAAAAATATCGGGAAAAGTTGGTAACGGTGGAGGTGCTTGACCGGGAAGCAACAGTGGCATTGAGTTTCCGGCTTATCGATGTAGAAACAGGCCAGATTGTCGCTACCCGGGAGACAGCTCATTCTTATCAAAAATCCATGAAACTCGGGAAAGGATCATTACCCCCCAGAAAAGCAATTTTAAACCGCCTCACGCATCAATGTGTTGATGATTTTGTAAAGATGTTAGCTCCTCATACTATCACTATCAAAACGGAATTTGCCAGGGGAAATCGGGAGGTAAATAAAGGGATTGAATTTGCCAGAAATGGATTATGGGATAAAGCTCAAAAAGTATGGGAGGCCGTGGTTTCTAAGGAACCTGACAATCATCAGGGATGGTATAATCTGGGTTTGGCCTTTGAGGCTCAATTTGATTATGAGAGTGCTGAACAGGCTTATAATCATGCTGTGGATATAAAACCCAAAAAGTTGTATATGAGAGCATTGAAACGCGTTCGTCAGGCAATGTTGGACGAGGAAAAGTTGCAACAACAAATGGAAAGACGCAAAATGGAATCTACAGGAGAAAATTACGATGAGTAAACTGGCATTTTTGTTTCCGGGACAGGGGTCTCAATTTGTCGGGATGGGACAGGATTTATATGACACATTTCAAGAGGTAAAAGAACTTTTCGATGAAGCAGAAAGCATTCTCCAATTTCCATTGAAGAAAATTTGTTTCGAAGGTCCGGAAGAAGAGTTAAAACAAACCCGTTATACTCAGCCTGCGATATTTGTGCATAGCATAGCGGTGGATCTTCTGTTGAAGAAGCAGGGGGTGACACCCTCAGCCACCGCCGGACACAGTCTGGGTGAGTATAGTGCACTGGTAAGCGCCGGTGCTCTTTCATTTGAGGATGGATTGCGACTGGTAAAAATTCGGGCCGAGCTGATGCAGCAGTCCGGGGAGGTACATCCAGGGACCATGGCAGCGATTATTGGGCTGGAACCTGAAGCTGTGAGTCAGGCCTGCCAGGAAGCCTCCGATGTAGGGATAGTGCAGCCGGCAAATTTCAATTGCCCGGGACAGATTGTCATCTCGGGAGAAAAGTCTGCGGTTCATCGGGCGATGGAGATCGCTAAATCCAAAGGTGCGCGGCTGGTTAAAGAACTGGTGGTCAGCGGTGCTTTTCACTCTCCCCTCATGGCAAATGCCCTCAATGGTCTGGTGAAAGCGTTGAAAGAGGCACCTATCAAAGAGGCAAATATACCGGTGTATTCCAATGTGAAGGCTCAACCGGTACAGGAACCGGATAAGATTCGTAGTCTGTTGGAAAAACAATTGCTGGCACCGGTCCTCTGGGAAAATATCATACGGAATATGATCACTGATGGGATTGATACCTTCTATGAGGTGGGTCCGGGCAATGTATTAACAGGGCTTCTGAGAAGGATTGATAGAAGTCATCTCTGTACCCCGGTGGGAACAAAAGCGAACCTGGAGGACCTGAGCAATGAATAAAGCAGAGGGATGTTTTTTAGGATTCATACTCGAAAATAAGAAGGAGAAATCGCTATGCATTTAAAAGATAAGGTGGCCGTCATTACCGGCTCGACACGAGGTATTGGTAAGGCTATCGCATTGGAGTTTGCTCAGCATGG
>RFIL01000046.1 GCA_003695285.1 Calditrichota bacterium | reverse complement strand
CTTCCCCGCTTCGGTGCGAGTGTAGTAGAAATAATTTCCCTTTTTTACCGGAACAGAAAGATCCGTTTCCTTGATCCTCCCCTTCATCTCTTCAAACAGTTTCTCCTGAAGCGGTTTTAAAGGCGCCATAACTGCTTCGGTATAGGCATTTTCTGCTTTCAGGTATTCCAGTACTTCCGGGTTATTCCGTTCTCGCAACCAGTAATAGTTATCCACTCGAACATCCCCAAATAGCGTATCTTTTTTGGGAATGATCTTCGCTCGTGGTGGTTCGGGCAGTTGATTATTCTGACAGTATCCCATACCCAAAAAGACTCCTAATATTACAAGTGATAAAAAAAGGGACAAATGAGTTTGCTTGTATTCCCAGCACATTTCTTTCTCCTAAAATTTGATGAATTAAGAGAACGGGGAAATATATTGTTTTCCGGGGAGAATAACAACATTGGGCTTTAGGAAAGAAGCCCTAAAACCGAACTGCTGCCCGACAGAATTTCATCAGGCAGCAGCTGGCACGGAGGGGATGAGCGGGTACAAATATCAGGTTTATGGATATTTCAAAAACTTACTTTCCGGGTGTTCCGCGACCCAGGTGGACCAGCGAGTGAACGCCGAGGCATACTCGATTAATTTTTGATCCGCATAGGTGCCACTAATGCAGGTTAACCCATCCGTTCCTTCCAGGTGGTACCATAAACTTTCGGTTTCATAATCATACAAGACAAAAGTATTACGATATGTCCATCCGCTGGCGGATAGGGTGAGTAAATCTCCCTGAATTTCCCGGCTGTACACGGCAGCCAATTGAACTAATGGTCAGTAGGCTACCGCAACATGGGTATCTCCAAACTGTTCATCAACAATTTCATGGCTCTTTAACACAAAAATGGGATACGCCCGGGTATCCCCATTAATGGTGGTACCAATCACCAGAAATGTTTGATTACCGTCAGGGTGCCCCGGGTCGCCCGGTTGGGTGTGTTGGGGATTCAGTATGGGGCGAATGGCATCAGGACCCAGCCCAAATTGAAAATCATCCGGGTTCATCCCATAGACATTAACCGCATGGGTAATATCCCATTCTTTGCCGGTTCTATCGATGATGAGAATCTTATCACCATCTTCCTGAACATTTGGATCGGAACCAAAAAGGGATTCCTGCTCGCTTGCGCTTGAGCAACCAACGACCAGGAACAAGAAGAGCCCTAATCCAAATATGAAAAAAAATTTTATCACGTTAAAATTTCCTCTTTCTTTCTATACAGAATTTTTGAGCTTATTCGAAAAAGTAGCACGATGTTTTAATTTTAGAAAACGATGCTTTTTGAATTATTCAAAACTTCCCCAACAAATTGAATTTCTATTTCAAAATAATATGGATTCCCTTTTGTTTAAAGTAAGATGTGTTACAGAATCCAAAGTCCAACGGAATTACCGACGACAAATTCTACTGCTTTTATTTGTTTCTTACCTCACATGGAGTTATTTTTTTAATAAGAGATGACATTAAATTTTTTCTGTAATAATGTTCATCCAAATGAAGGAGGATGTTATGGTTCCCATATATTCTCTCTGGTTACCCATTTTAGTTTCAGCCGTACTGGTGTTCATCGCCAGTAGCATTATTCACATGCTCTTACCTTATCATCGCACAGATTTCGCTCAGGTGCCCGCAGAGGATCAGCTTATGGAGTCCCTGCGAAAATTCAATATACCCCCTGGTGATTATGTTATCCCCTGTGCTCAAAATCCGAAAGAGTTGAAAAGTTCGGAGTATATTGAAAAGACACAAAAAGGACCGGTAGCTTTTATGACGGTGCTTAAAAGTGGACCGATTTCCATGACCGGAAGTTTAGTGCAATGGTTTATCTATTGTCTTGTGGTGGGTATCTTTGCCGCCTATATTACCGGCCGGGCTCTGGGACCTGGTGCACCCTACCTTTCGGTGTTTCGATTTGCCGGATGTACTGCGTTTGTGGGCTATTCACTGGCATTGGTGCAAAACTCCATATGGTATAAACGTCGCTGGAGCTCCACCTTCAAATCGATGTTTGATGGATTGATTTATGCCCTATTAACGGCCGGTGTCTTTGGCTGGTTATGGCCCGGTTTAACCGTTTAAACGATTAGAGGAGAAATTCCATGAAAATCAAATTAACCAGTATCCTGGTGGATGACCAGGAAAAAGCTCTAAAATTCTACACAGAGGTTCTGGGGTTTGTTAAGAAAACGGAAATCCCCGCGGGAGAGTTCAAATGGCTGACCGTGGTGTCACCGGAGGGGCCGGAAGATATTGAACTGGTATTGGAACCCAACCAATTTCCCCCGGCAAAAACCTATCAGAAAGCCCTCTATGATGCTGGAATCCCCATGACGGCCTTTGCAACTGATGATATCCAGAAAGAATATTCTCGATTGAAAGAGAAGGGAGTGCATTTTCGAGGTGAGCCCGCTTCAATCGGAGGTGTCATTGCTGTCATTTTTGAGGATACTTGTGGCAACCTGATTCAAATTTATCAGGAAAATTGAGTACGATAAATCACAAATGGGTTGGGTGTCTTTATTACGTTAAACACATGCCGTGAACAAGACAATTGAGAAACCACAGAGGGAGGTGGTGTGAGTAGCTGGCAGTATAAATCGGCAATAAAAACAGACAATTACCCCCTGTCCTTGGCCTGCGATACCGCCGGATGATTTTTAATCCCCCTTCGGTCTGAGTTTGTAAGAACAGAATTCTGACAGGATGGTAAAAGATGATTGACAGAATTGCACAGGGGTGTACGCAAGCGGACGGTAGCGAAGGGAGGTGGGATACCAACCGCTTTCCATGCCTGTGATACTAGGTATACACTGATGATTGAGAATGAAATACAACTCCTTACGGTAGAACAAAGGCTCAAAAGCCCATGAACTCTTAATGGCATTTCAAAATTCCACTCAAATCATTTGTTAGTGAAAGGAAAACCGACTTATTTTCTGGGCGTGGAACCTGTAGCTTCACTCACTCAGTGGCCTTACGAGAAAAAGAAAGGTTTTCTTGCACGTCTCGAGGTCACCCTTCTTTCATCCGCAACAACGCCTGTCTCCCGGCCTCGCTGATCTCCCAGATGCCGCGCGGCGAGTCAGATCTCATCAAACCTTCTTGAACGAGCAGGTATCGACACCACTGTGCCCTTTTCTTCCAGCGCTCAAGTGAGGGGTCCGAAGGAACCGTTTGATAATCATACTCCGTCAGGACCGGTTTCATCTTTTCTCCAATACGCTGGAGAACCACATTTGAAGGTGCGCTACCCCCGAGTTCCACCAGGGCTTCCAAAAGCGGGCGCCGAAAGGCGTCTTCGGGTGTGCACAGCCCATGAGGAAGTCTCCCCAAATTTACTCTCCGACTGGCTCTGCGCTCAGTGCGTTGAGCGCCGGACGCTATCCGTTCCCACTCGTGCAGTAGTGACTGCACCTTCTTTTGGAATTCGGTAATGGGTTGCGCCTCTTTGGCTGCCTGAACCGCTCGCTTGTAGTCGCCAGCCTGAAATGCCCGGGCGCCCTGTTCATTCAGTTCGGCGGTAAGCCGATGCAGTATCTCCAGCAAGACATTGAATGCCTTGCTCACGTCACTTTTATCCATATCTCATCCCAAACAAGTAATGACATTTCCGATTGCTTATGGTCAAACTTCATTCTTTCTCGAAACCATGATTGATGAACTTCAGGGTGCGGCAATTTTCCGTCACCGTGCGCACCACGTTCTCCGGAACGTCCTCCGGCATCCCGGCCTCGATTTCCAGGGTAACTTTTACCTTCGCTCCCGGCAGGCTGGCCAGATGGGCAATCACTTCTTCGGCAATCTTTCCGGCATCCCGGCCCACCCGGGTGGCGTCCAGTTCCACGCTGCCATGAAAGCGCCGGAGGGGTGCAGGTTTTTCCGGGCGCCCTGAAGGCATGGGCTGCCCCCCGGCTTCTCCGGGTGCTCCCGGCGGTACCGATACG
>RFIL01000045.1 GCA_003695285.1 Calditrichota bacterium | reverse complement strand
TTACTTCAACAATCCTGAGTTTGAGAATTATTTACTCCCCTTATCATTTTTGAGTTTGTAAATTATTAAACAATTGAGCAGGGAAAAAGACAGGGGTGTATGATGAAATCGATTGGTTTGATTGTCTTGACTTTTTTGATTAGTATGTTCTATTTCAGTTCAGCACAACAACTTTCATACATTCCCCTGAATGTAGATTATGCCACTTTTCGCACCGCCAATGATGAAGCCTATGTTGAATTGTATGTCTCTTTCCTGCAGAATGCTTTGATGTACACCCCCACCGATAGTGGATATTCTGCCAGATTTCGGCTTTCCTGCGAAATCACTCAGGCGAAAAAGACCTTTTTTACACATGACAAGGTGTTGACTCATCTGGAAACGGATGAACAACAATTGACCGTTTTTCGCGAATTACGCCATATTCTGGTTTGTACTTTACCTCCGGGGAAGTTTCAGGGAAAAGTGAGTGTGACCGATTTGCAGAATGGTCGCAAAGGCGAGTACTTATTTGAGCTGAGTGTGCCGGATTATTCTCAACCGGGGTTGCAGTTGAGTGATATTCAATTATCGCTCAAAATCTCCAGGGATGACACCCGGAGCCTCTTCAACAAAAATGGATTGCGCATCATACCCAATCCACCCGCCATGTATAGTATAACCATGCCGGTGCTTTATTATTACGCAGAAGTTTATCATCTACCTTATCAGAAGGAGACACCCGGTCAATATGTAGTAGAAACCTACATTACCGATAAAAATGGAGAGGTCGTTCGAACCTTTCCCACTAAAACGCACCAGAAGATGGATAGTACTGCCGTCATCGTTGGGGGGAACAACATTGTTACCCTCTCCTCGGATATCTACTTTTTCACCTTGAAGGTAACCGATCGTGAAACTGGAGCATCGACTCTCAAACAAAAACGTTTTACCTTTGTGAAACCCACCAAGGAGCAACTTTCCCGCACCCGAGAAGCCCGTTCATCCTCCCGTCAGTTGATGCTTTCCTACTATTTGGGGCGCAGTGAAGAAGAGCTGGATGATGAATTTGATAAAGTCCGTTATATCTGTACTGATGAGGAAAAAAAGGTATTTAAATCCCTCAACTTTAAAGGCAAAGCGGAATTTTTGGTGAACTTCTGGAGAAAGCGTGATCCGGATCCGGAGACCCCGGAAAATGAATACAAAATGCGATATTTTCAGTTAATCAGTTATGCCAATGCAACCTTCAGTACCAAATTCCGTGATGGTTGGAAGACAGACCGGGGGCGGGTACTGCTGGTGTATGGTCCCCCGGATGAGATCGAACGACATCCCTCGCAACAGGATTCTAAACCTTATGAAATCTGGACCTATAACGATCTGGAAGGGGGTAGTATTTTCGTGTTCGGTGATTTACAGGGATTTGGAAATTACGAACTGTTGCACTCCACCTATAGCCAGGAACTGAATCAGCCGGATTGGGAGCGATTAATTCTGAAGCGTAATCGCCGCATTGATGAAGACCAGCTTTGATCGCTTGACCCCGGGAGGTTGTGTTTTACCAGCTCAGCAACAATTTTCATGGTGCGTAAGAATGACAATCAATCATTTCGTACGGCAAAACCACCCACTATTGGTTTAACCAATTGTTCGAAATCATTATAGGCTAATCGCATCAATTCGCTATGTGTACCAGCGTTAAAGACAATTTCTTCATCTTCGCGTAACACATCCGCAACGAAAACAGGCAGGTCATAGAGATTACCAAAAGGAGGCATAGCTCCCACTTCACAATCCGGGAAGTACTCCTGAAATTCCTCTTCTGTTGCCAGCTCAACGGTGTTGGCACCACTGATGGCTTTTAGTTTTTCCAGATCGACATGGTAAGAGGCTGGCAATACAGCCATTGTCAATCTCCCATCCATTTTAATGATTACTGTTTTGGCTAATTCCTTTCCGGGTATGTGAGCAATAGCCGCAATTTCCTGAGCGGTGTACGCCGGGGAGTGGATGATGCTGATATACCGGACTTTTTCATTATCCAGAAATTCTTTTAACTTTCTGGCAGGCATAATCTCCTCCTTTAAATAAGATGATTGTTAATTATTTTAACCGGGGATTCCCACAGGCATCAAGCATAACGGGTTCTCCCCGGGATTCATCACAAGGAGGTTATGCAATTTCTCATCATCAAAAGCGCCTACCACGACAGTGCCCAGTTCAAGTTCTGTGGCAAGGAGATGGACGTTCTGAGCAACATGACCGACTTCCATATGAACATATCGAATACCCCTTTCTCCATACTTCCAGGTGGTCTTTTCATAATCGGCTCCAATCACAAGCAGAAAGGAACAATCTTCCATCCACCATTGACCGAGGGCTATCCGGCATATGGAGGATATAAAATTACCCTTCCGGATGCGTTCCAATAAATGTCCCTCAGGGTGATAGCGATAGATCCCCGGGTCTAAAGAATCTACACTTTCTACGACTGAATAAAGAATTATAGGGTATAAAGCTCCTGCGGAGGGTGCAGTTCGGTAACCGTTTGGTGAGGAAATTCCCTGAGCAGCCCACAAGAGGGAAGAAAGTGTTTCCAATGGTAAAGGAGATTTGTGAAAATATCTGACCGAACGACGTCGTTGTAGAATCCGGGGAAGCAGTTGGTCTTGGTCAAGTTTGATTTCAGGTAGAGGGATGAGGGGTTTTCTTCCCTTCTCGATATTGGACGATTGGGAAGTAGAAAGGATAGCCATTCTTTCCCCCTCTGACCTTGGTGAATGAAATTACATTACCATCCATTGATAAAACTGTTATTAACTATTTTAATTATTAAAGCGAAATTTTGTTTCCCGGAGTGTTCCGGTAATATTAAAGGGATGGCAGTTTGAAAAGACGGATGGCATTGGCAGTAGTGATTTCAGCGATTTCTTCTATCGGTCTGGAATGCAATTCGGCAATTTTCTCAGCGACATAGAAAACATTGGCTGGTTCGTTTCGTTTTTTCTTCAGTGGATATGGAGTCATATACGGTGAATCGGTTTCCAGAAGAAGGCGTTCCAGGGGCACATAACGAACCACATCTAACCTCCGAAAATCCGGGTAAGTGATATTGGCGGTAAAGGAGATATGCAATCCCATTTCCAGATAAAAACGGGCGTCATCAATGTCTCCTGAAAAGCAATGCATTACCCCATCGAGTTGGTAAATTCCCTCTTCCTGGAGAAACCATTGCATCTCGCGATGAGCGGAACGATTGTGAATCACCACAGGGAGGCGA
>RFIL01000339.1 GCA_003695285.1 Calditrichota bacterium | reverse complement strand
AGGAAGGGGCTTTGCATGTCCATGGGTGAGGAGTTGATTGTTAATATAGCCACGAAAATGGCGACCGACTCCAACCGCCCGTATCGTAAACCATCCGGATACTGTAATATCTTCTTCATCTTCAACACGATCCCCGTCCGCTATCCATCTCCCTAATTTCATCCTACCATTTTCAATCCGAATAAAATCATAAACATCCTGCTGGAAGTGATGAATTACCCAGAACGTTCCCTCAAAGTGGTCCAGGTTAAGCTGTAACTCCACTTCTACATCGGAATATGGTTTATTAAGCGTTAAGAATAGTTCCTTTCCGGAGGGCATCAATTCCAGGACATCTCCCAATAAGGAATCTTTTTTCACCTGAATTATTGCCGGATCCCAGCTCCCCTTTTTCCAGCTAAATTGCTTTTTTAGGACGACTTCAGCACCCGGGGCAACCATCCAGAGCACCGACCCATCTGACTTCTCCTGGATTCCTCCCGATAACGCTTCCTGTTCATAACGGAGTTGTTCCAGTTCACTACGGACCTCCTCAAGAGCATGGACACCGATTCCATGACGAAACACCAATTCAGCACCATGTTCGGCTGTCTCGTACAAGAGATACAATCCGGGAAGACTCACCAAAAAAAGGAGAAGAAGCACCCCTTTTTTCTGACTATAGTTTCGCCAGATAACAAGAGCCCGTAAAAGTCCATACACTCCAAAGAACCAGAGTGTCAATAATCCCCAATCTGCATGTTGACTCACAGCTGAATTGGCCTCTATGGGGATGTTTACCGAATCGGCAGCCTGACGACCGGTTATAAATACAATCCCGACAAAGATAGCTCCCAGGATATATCCAACACCCGAAATTTTACCCAGTATATCCCTGTCTTTGAAAAACAGACTCAGTACATCTATCAAAAAAGCCATTATCAAAATGGCGATTGGAAAATGAACCAACATTGGATGCACGTTCGGTGCCCATGACGGTAAAATGACCATATACCTGTCTCCTCATTTTTATCTTTTAACATTGGACAACTGTTCAATAAAATTTAAAAAGGTTAAAAACGGATTCTGGTTGTAACGATATGAAGATTGGTGACGTACTCAAAAACCTGAATACAGTAATCCAGGTTTACATACCATTTTTCCCCAACATGAAACCCGATTCCTGTTCCGAGAGTGACTGAAGGAATCGCATCCATGACAATATCCGCAATCGAAGCGCTTTGTATACTTTGCGAATTCACATTTCCAAACCCACCCCGTAGACTAAAATCTGACCAGCCTATATTATTTGCCAGGGGTTTTACCACCAATCCTAAATTCAGGCGTGCAGGTTCCCGAGTATATTTTTCCACCCCAAATAATAGTTGGATTGGATTATTTAACTGAAGGTTAGGTGACCATAACATCCCCAGGGATTGTTTTGCTGAGGTTAATTCTCTCAGGGAATTACTCCAGACAATCTTCATCGGTGATTCATAAGAGAGGCCAATTTGAAGTGCAGGAGAGAGAAAATAATACATTCCAACATCAAGTCCAACAGCTTTTCCTGTTGCATAGTAATCTCCGCCATCATACCCCACTTGTAAATATTTCATATTCAAACCGAGTGAAAATCGCCCGAAGTTGTGAGCAATTCCCAGGTAACCGGCATATTGATAATGATCAGATTCCCGCGGATGAATCACTGAAAACTGATTATTATTCGATAAAGCATTCAGACGGCCCATCAATCCAATTCCCAGCCACTGATTTTGTCCTATGGGAATGGATAAAGAAAGGCTGGCATATTGTGTAGAAAACAAATTCAGGATATTGGAAAATTGCAATTCTGTTTTTGGATGTCTGGTAAGTAAAGCCGGATTGATGAATAAATCCACTGAACCTACAGGAAAAGCAGAATTAGAACCTCCAATCGACCGGGATACGGCATCGAGAGGTGAACGTAAAAATGGGGTGATAAAATCTTCCCCTGAGATAGGCAAAGTGAAGAAAAGGAAGAAAACTGTCCAAAAAGTAAGAAATTTCTTCATCTCTATTTTCCAGTTTACGAACTTGAGGTCTACCATGCTTCTGCCATTTTATCAAGTATAAAAGACAGGCGAGAGAAATGTTACCATCTCTCGCCTGCTGCACCCCGATTAACCCAACTATGATTTAGCGGTGATGGTGCTTTTCATGTTCTTTTTCTTCCTTTTCCTTTTTTTCTTTGTCTTTAGACATTTTCTTATCATGATGCTGCATCATACCTCCCTGCATCATGCCTCCACCCATCATCTTCATCATCATCGCATGCATCTCCGGATCTGACATCATCATCTTACACATTTCCATCATCCCGGTGCTATCTCCTTTAACTGACATCATCATATGCTGGAGCATCATCTTACGCATATGTCCATCTTTAGCGATATTTTTCATCATCTCCTTCATCATGGTGGAGTCGTGCATCATCTGCTTCATTGGCATTGATTGATCATGCTCCATTTTTTGTTTTTCCTGGGAAAAAACCCCACTGGATAACATCATAGTTAAAATTAAAACTGTTACGACAATTGCGCGTTTCATCTTTCTTCTCCTTTTAAAATTTTAAATGAGATCTTTTTTTAGCTCTTCAAATTCCTTTTTACTGATTTCCCCTCTGGCATAACGGCGTTTCAGGATTTCCAGGGGAGAGTCGCCTCCATGACTGGATTGGTTTTGCCCCATTAACCATTTCACCAGAGCTACAATACCCAGTATGAGCAATCCCCACCAGAATATCATCATGAAGCCGCCACCAAAACCATTCATCCAATGCATTTCGTTCTCCTTTCTTTATGTTAAATCTGAAATAAGTTTCAATGTTCTGATTCAAGTATATTCAAGGAGTATGCCAGAGAACACCCATTTACTGTAACACTATATATAACTGCTATTTAACTAAATTATTCCGGTTTAAGCTTTGCATTACGATGGGTTGAATTCGAGAATATTCTACAGCGAATTGTAGAATATTAAACATTGATTCCGGAAGGTTTTTTTCTGCAATACCTCTCTATCGAGCGAAGTGACAGGGCGAAGAGGCCCCTCCTTTTGAAGAAAAAATGTGTTCAGGGGATGTTTATTTGATATTGACTACAATAATTTTTTTAAAAATATCCAACCACAAATCTTCGACAAATATATTCTCAAACCCCGCCTTTTTTAGATTCTCAACCGTATCACGATTAATATTGGCCCCATATAGATAAAGAGGTATGGGATTTAACACATCCATTAATAAACCCAGCCATTTATTTTTACTGCGCACGTGCTCCAGCATGACAATCTTCCCGCCCGGCTTGCACACCCGTCGAATTTCTTTTAACCCTTCTACAGGAGCTGGCACCGAACAGAACACACAGGAGGTCAACACACAGTCAAAGCTGTTGTCTTCAAACTCCAGGTGCTGCACATCCATCTCCAGAAAGCGGACATTGGGATGGGTTTTCTCATATTTTGTCCGGGCCTTCTGCAGCATTTTCGGGCTGAAGTCAATAGCGGTCAGTTCGATATTCGGTGGATAGAATGGGATGTTCTTGCCGGTGCCCACTCCGACTTCCAGTACTTTCCCATATACCTCACTGGTGATGTCAACTCGCCATTTGGCTGCAAACACCTCCATGGGTTTTTCCATCAAATCGTAAATGGCCGAAATGCGGTTGTATCTCTGTTTGATGTTCAATGTTAAATTGTCCATACCCTGAAACTCTAATCTAGAACTTGAAAAAGACACCAGTTACTCGCTCTCCCAAGAACAGAACTTACCCTCTTCCCCTGGAAGGCTATGCTTCTCTGGAAATATAAATCTTATCTTCTTTTATATTGACCTTGTAGGGTTCCAGTGGTTTTGGTGGAGGCCCGGAAATGTTGATCCCCTTCAAGTTATAATGTCCATTATGGCATGCACACCAGATATGTTTCAAATCCGGTCGATATTGCACAATACACTCTAAATGTGTACAAATTGCACTGAAAGCCCGAAATTCTCCCGCATCTGTCCTTATCAGGATAACCGGCTTTCGACCAAATTTCACAATTTTACCACTGTTGGGTTTCAGGTCATTCACCGTACCAGCCATGACCGATGCCGGAGTCGCCTCACCGGGTCCTTTGGGCGGGGTTAAATATCTCCAGATCGGGTAAAGAACCGAGAGCAGAAAACCCACCAGACTACTATTTAATAAAATATTTAAAAAAGAGCGGCGGTTTTTATGGGTTGGAACTTCAGAGCTGGATGTAGATTTCATCTCTCATCCTCCATTGTGTTGCTTGATAAACACCAAGTTAAGATTAAACTCTTCACTGACTTTCGCTCGCATGGATCAACCGACAGTGGATAATTCCGTTTCCTCCCGACAATGCCGACACCATACACAATTACAATTCTGGTGCATACATTGTTTATTGATGAGACGTGTGCGATAATTTTTTCGGGCTACTTGAAAGATCATCTCTTTCAAGAGCGATGGTTGATAATTTTTTTTCAATTCTGCAATCACATTGGGGGATTGAGCCATTTTTTTCAAAAAGTATCGATATCCCCGGTTGCCAAGATGAGCAAACAGCCAGCGATTGGCCAGAGAGGTTTCCATGAAAGGCCGAATATACTGACGACAGAGATCGTCATAGAAGAGTCCTGTGCGAATGCTGACTGCAGCCAGGTAACCTGAGAGCATCGCATAGCGAAGCCCAAATCCCCAGAGAGCATCTTGAAAACCAGCCGTCTCCCCGACATACAGAACCCGGCCATGTCTCACCATGGAAAATTCCAGAAAGAAATTGATATACCCACCAAACTCCTGGGGGGCCTGAACATCAAAAGGGAAAAGCTTTTGGGCAGTCTCTAAAGCTCGAACAAAATATTTTTTTTCATTGGGAAAATCTTCAAACAAACAGGTCGCAAAGGTTCCGCGATAGTTATTAATAAGCAGGTAAGCATAGGCCTTCGGGGCAATGCGGTTATCCAGGAATCCGACACAGATATTGGGGTGAGAAGTGTGAAAGACCATCCCTTTGGCAATCGCATCTGCTGCTTTGGGGCCAGTGGCTACGATGACCCATCCGGAGGGGAGAGTTTCTATTTTTTCCTCCCAATGAAATTCAACACCTTCGGCTAACGCCTGCCGTTTCAATCCCTGATCAAGTGTCCATTCCATAGTACCACGTTCCACCAGATAAAACAGAGGCCGTTTTGTTTTAACTGATACCACTGAATGGAAAGGATCACAAAAATGAGTCTCCCGAATGGGCTCACAACAAAAATTTAAGAAAACCCCGATTCGATTTAAAAAATCTAAAGCATCCTCATCGGAGGACCAGTTCTCCAGCCCTTGATATTCTCCTTTAAAACGTCCGCCGACATCTTTTTTCTGTTCGTGAACAATCACCTCATATTTTGCGCGGGCTAAATTGATTGCTGCCACCAGGCCTGCCGGACCCGCTCCAATGATGTGCACACGTTTGTCGTTCATCACAAAAACCCCCTACTATTCCTCATCAAACCGACTTCACCGATTCAGCTTCACCGTCATCTTCCCATCAATATCCACAGGGCTTACTGCATCTTTCATCTACATAAACAACTTGTATGCCTGCAACTTCACAACTTCATCCAACTACATTAAATTCAAGCTATTAAACTTATCTCTCAATAGGAGGTTCATTATCGGGTTACAGAATATTCCACAGCAGAGTGTAGAATATTCCACAAACCATCCAGGATTCTCTTCTTCTAAAAGGGAAGGACTCCCTTAATTCTCCGGGATTTTATTCCATGACAGGCAAGATTGATAGAAAGAGGTGGATCTGATGGGTTGTAATAATCAACTTCCAAAAGCTATAATAAGCCTGATGTTACCCATACTCCTTTACCGGGAAAATTGATTTTGACTTTTGGCAAATAATTTTTATATTCCAGAAAATTAAACAACGACATAGTTTAAGAGTGTAGTCAACCTTTCCTCTATTCCCTCTTAGTAATATTCTAATGTTCAGCACTATCTGAGGAAAACACTGTGCAACCTCTACATCAAAGAAAGATGTGGGGGAGTCGTGTCTAATAATCATTATCTTAAATATTACAGAATCTACATAAGCTTTATTATAAATAGATATAGCAGAGCTTTGTCGTCTCAATCCCGAATTTTAAGCTCTTTTTCCGGTTTTTCTGGGTCTGGGGAAGATTGATCTGTCAGATAAAATAGGAACTATAGAATCTATATAAGTATATGTTAGCCCGCGCAACAATTCAGTAGGTGAGATCCATGCATATCAAATCAGTCGCTATCGCCCTTTGTTGCGTTCTCCTCGCCGGTGGATGCACCAGTGT
>RFIL01000338.1 GCA_003695285.1 Calditrichota bacterium | reverse complement strand
TATCGCATAATCCCTGCCAGGGCTTGTTTACCGATTCCCTTCCCCTGGTGGGTTGGTATAATATAGATGGTAATTTCAGCTTTGCGATTATACCAGCGAATATTTTTCAGGGAGACCTCTCCAATTAATTGTTCCCCTTCTTCGATGCGAAAAATGATTTTATCCGGCATGGGATGGGTGTAACGATGGATTTCGGAAAGATATTTTGCAATTTGTTCATCTTCACGGATGGAGTTCAATTCCGGATCATCCGGTGTCGTCGTGCGTAATTGAATTGATTGGCATTGTAGTTTCATTGGGCTTCTTCGAAAATATGTCCTTCGTAATTATCCTTGAACACATTATTAAAAAGAGTGGGTTTACTTTCGCTTAGGATGCTGATCCCATAGCCCTTGTTAGCCGTAAACGTGTTCCCTCGAATAAAACCTCCGGCTTGTTTGAGAATGACACTAACCCCATCTCCACTGTTCAGTGAAATTTTGTTTCTTTCAATAACGGCACGGGCTTTCTCCAGAAGTTCGATTCCATCTCCAAGATTGGATGAGATCTCGTTTTCTGAAATGGTGGGATTGGCATTTCCGGAAATTCGGATACCCGGGGCTTTGTTTTTTTGGATAATGTTATTTCTCAGAATTCCCCGGGAATTATCTCGAAAAACAACCCCACCTGTTTGATTTTCTTCAATCTGATTTTCTTCCAGGATGGGTTGACTGAATTGGGTGAGCAAAATCCCAACCTCTTTATTTCTTATGATCTGATTTTTTCGAAAGGTCCCATTATAGCTTTCCCCTTCGAACACAATTCCGCTTCCACCATTCAAACGAATGATATTTTCTATCATCCTGGGCTGCGCTTTTTGTAATATTTTAACCCCATGGAGATAGTTCTCCTGAATGGTGTTATTCTCGATCTCAGGACGGGCTTCTCCGGAGATCAACAGGCCGATTTCATTTTCTCGAACCTCACACCCGGAGATGTCACTTTGACTGCTTTCCTCCAATACGACACCGTAGTAATTGCGGGTCAGTTCGGTTTGATAAAGCCTGGCGTCGCTATCCCCTGATAATCTTAATCCTGCTCCCCTGGAGGTTGCCCCAACATTCTGATGGGCACCGGTGATACGGCAACCTTGCAATTCGATCTTTCCACCGGCTACCTGGAGTACATCTCCTCCCTCAGGTAGGGTTAACTCAAACGCGATGCTGGATGCTTTAAGAGCTCCAGATGCGACTATTCGGAACAATGGATTAACCGAATCCGCGCGGATGATGGTTACTCCAATACCATTCCCTCTCAATTCAATAGCCTTGTCGATGATTAACGTTTCCTTAACCGGGAAAATACCATTAGGGAGATAAAGAATACTATGGGGTGCCGCAGATTTAATTTTGTTCGCCAGATCTTCTGCGGGATTAAGGATGAGGTTCGTTTCACTCACCTCTTCTGTTTTTGGCTGAGGAGGGAGAACATCTGGTTTCCGCTCCGGAGGTTGTGGGGGTGGGGTCTGAGTAAAGGCCTGCTTTTCCGACAAACGATTAAGCCGTTCCGTGATAAGAGAACTGTCCGGAAAAATTTTTGCAGCTTCCTCATACGCCAGACGTGCTTCCTGGAACAGTTTCCTCTCCATTAAGGAGTCCCCTTCTCGAACCAGTTGGGAGAATTGTTCATGCATTAATCTTTTTTGATACCGCCGTTGGTTCTCTTCAATGATGGAATTAATGATTTGAATTTGTTGCTGAACGTGGGGATTGGTCTTATCTATGTTCAGCGCCTTCTGGTATTCCCGCAAAGCCTCCTCATATTGCCCGGCTTGATAAAGCACATCTCCCTTTTTGATAAAGGCAGTGAGATGAGTCGAATTGGCAGGAGTAGATGAGAAAAAATAATAATAGACAGAAAAACCGCCGATTCCCAAAAGCAGGATGATAGCCAGGGGAATCATCCATCTTCTGGCAGATTTGGGAGGAACGATGACAATCTCTTCCTGCGGTTGTAATAAGAGGGTTTCCGCACCCTTTCGGAGGGGGTGACCACATTCAATGCAGCGAATTTCCGAGAGAATCTCTGTCGCAGAGACAACATTTTCCGCATTACAGATGGGGCAGGCAATCGTATTGAGTGCACTTTCGGGAGCGAGAGTTTCGACGGAAGGGGATGAGTCACTTGCCTCTTCAGATTCTGCGGGAGGGGGCAGTTCCTCCTCGCTAATTTCTTCCACCTCCTGAAGAGGGGCTTCTTCAACTTCAGATTCCGTGGAAGCTTCTGGTACTTCGGGGGATGGGCTGAAATCGAATTCTTGAACCGGTGGTTCCAACAACTCTTCTTCCGTTTTCCCTTCGCCCATTCGCATTTCAGTTTCAGCTTGTTGAACTTCGAAAGTTAAGGCAGAATGACAATTCAGACACTGAGCAGTCCCGCTTTGTAAATCGGTAACCACAACTTCGTTATTTTGTGAGCAAGCTGGACATACTACAGTAGTGAAGGCATCAATCGCCTGTGAAGAGCGATCAGCGCCAACAATTAAATTTTTGCCACAGGCATTGCAATATGCGGTCCCAACGTTGACATCGGTCATTAAGACCTCATTTAATGCCTGGCAAGCAGGACACACAATAGTGGTGAAAGCATCCAGTGCCCGAGAGGCTTTTTCCAGCTCTTTCTGAATGACATGTTCATATAAAATTTCTTTTAAGGACTGAACATCATGAAAGCGTGTGGTAGGATAAACGGATAGTGCCCTCATGATGGCATTTTCCACTTCCAGGGGCATCGTTTTGCCCAATCGTGAGGGGCGGGTGAGAGTATCGGATGTCAATCGAGTTTGCCCATCTGGTGGCACCTTACCGGTTACAGAGGAATAGATAATTGCGCCCAGTGAATAGATGTCTGACCAGGACCCAATCATCCCTTCCGGCAAATAGAATTCCGGAGGGGCATAGCCGGAACGTAATATTCGAGGTAGATGGGCTTCGTTTTGAAACAGGGTAAATGAAGTATAGTTAAAATTGATCAACGTTCCCTGCATTTCCGGAGATACGATGATGTTGCCGGGGTGAAGATCATAGTGAAGCAAACCATTCTCATGAAGAATCTGCAATGCTTCCAGAGCCGGAAGGAGGATTTTGACCAGCAATGACAGTGAAATTTGGCCCCCATTTTTCGCCACAAAGGATTGTAAGCTTTCTCCTTCGACATATTCCAGGATTTGATAAGCCGTATCCCTGGCTTTAAACAGGTTTACGACCCGCTGGTAACCGGAATGGGCCGGAAATTTAGAAAGCGCCATGCCTTCCTCAATAAATTTTCCGACACCCATGTTGAAATCGAGGGAGAGGTTATCGTGGTTGGTGGGGGGAGTGGTATTTTCAAATTTACTGAAAAAACTCTGGGGAGAAAATTCTTTTAATACCCCTTTTGTATGGGTCTGTAAATCATAGCACAGGTAGTTGACATAACAATGACCTTCTTCCAGCATTCGCCCGACTAAATATCGTTTCTCCAGAATTGTGCCGGGTGGTAGGAGGTGAAAATGGCTGGCTTGATCTTTCTCAGACCAGCCACAATTCGGACAAATCGTCGCCTGTCCTTTGGGCTCCATACAGCCCATACAAAGTTGTTCTACAACCATTTTTTTCTCCACCACCGCCGGAGTTTGCATTTCAAAATATAATGGACAAATCCAGAGAATGAATAATTAAAAATTTTAGTTGAAGCCCAGACCCGTTTTACCGTGTTCCTTTCCAGATGGTTATTTAAACCCCATTATGATTCAGCAAGGAGAACCTTTTCAAAAAATCGCCCGAAAATTAAAAAAATTTAGAAATTTACCCTGTGTGCAAAAACAAAAAAGGTCTGATTAAAAAATCAGACCTTTTGAGAGCTTATAGAATAGGTAAGGAAAGTGGATTATTCATTTGCCTCAGTCGTTTCACTCCGTTGACCCAATTCGCTATCGAGCATATACAATCCCACTCCATCATCTTTGATTAACTTGAGTTTATCGAGAATAATTTGCATCTGGTTTTCTTCTTCCAGTTGTTCATCGACAAACCAGCGCAACAGGTTCAGGGTTCGGTAATCCTTAAGATCCGTTGCCAGAGCCGTAATCTGATGAATGGAGTCGGTCACTTTCCGTTCATGCTCCAGAGCTTTTTCAAATAGAGAAGTATAGGAATCGAATTCATGTTCCGGTTGTTCAATACCCGGGGAAATCGCCTTTCCTTCGGCTTCATTTACATATTTGAAAATTTTCATCATGTGTTCACGTTCTTCATCGGATTGCCGGTAAAAAAAATTGGCAGTACCAACAAATCCATTTTGTTCACACCAGGATGCCATGGCTAAGTAATATGCTGAGGCATAAGCCTCTTTGGCAATTTGTTCATTAAGTGCTTGGTTAATTTTCTCCGGGAGCATATCCCCTCCTTTGTTTTTTATTCGGTTAAAAAATAAGAATTATTATCCATTTTGAATCTCACAAAGATAGTCAACTTATGGGGATAAATAAATAAGAAAATGACATTCTCTGCCGGAAAAGATAGCGCATTCTCCTCAACAGGTATGTTCCAGAGGAAGAGAGATGAAAAAGGAGCTGAGAATGTGTTCTTGATAAAGGTTAATTAACGCTTCCCTTTTCATGATGGTGATCAGGGTATCCAGGTTCTGTTTTTTTCAGATTAAGATGGGTTACGTTTTTCACCATTCAATTATTAAGATGAAAAATTATTGGCCGATAACCTAATCTTGTTCAGCTTAAAATGGTTTTAACTTCGGAAGATTTTGGGAAATAGATTCAGGAAGTTAAAAAATAAGGTCTATTATGAATTTACCGCGAAGCATAGCTCAGAAACTAGATAGCATTGATACCATTGCAACCCTCCCAAACATTGCCACTGAAATCCTGGAAATAATGCGTAAAGAGACTTCCTCGATGCGGGAAATCGCCCGGGTGATTGAACAGGATCCTTCCATTACAGCTAAAATTTTGAAAGTGGCGAATTCTCCATTATGGGGCTATTCCGGACGTGTAGAAAATATCCAGAGAGCCCTGGTTTTGATGGGGCTAAAACAAGTATCCAATATTGTAATTGCGATTAGCCTGTACAGTACCTTTGCCAAATTAAAACCCAATCCATTTTTCGATCGAAAAAAATTCTGGTTGCATTCTGTTGGTACCGCGCAGATAGCCAGAAAATTATCCAAACAGTTGAAGGTGAATTTTTACGGAGAAGAATTTGTTGCCGGACTGTTACATGATCTCGGTAAAATGTTGCTGGATCAATTCTGGGGAGAAGAATTTAAGAAACTGATTGAGCAAGCCAGGGCAGAATCCAATAGAATCCTGGTAAAAGAAAGACAGGAATTCGGATGCACCCATGCTGAGATAGGTGCCTACCTCCTGCAGAAATGGAATTTCCCCAAACCCATTGTGAATGTGGTACATTTTCATCATACCCCTTCTCGGGCTAATGCCGATCAGGAGTTGATTGGATTGATCAGTCTTTCCGAAATGCTATGTGAATTATGGGGAGTGGGATTTGATGAGGATATAAAATCAACCAGTTTATCCAATAACTGGAGTTGGAAATTATTCAAGAGTCGCTTTCCGGAGCAACTTCGGAATTTTGATGTGGAGCGTTTTCTCTTTGAAATGGAAAAAGAAATGGAAAATGCTCAGTTATTCATCGAATTGGTTAAAGATTAACAACTGGTATGGAATATGGATGTACTGAATATTCAGGATGAATTTTCGAACAAGACATTGAAGCTCTCAGAAGAAAGTTTTCTGGAGTTAAAGGAATTTGTATATCAACAGAGTGGAATTTTACTTTCCGATCGTCAGAAAGTATTACTGGAAACCCGTTTGTCGGGGAGATTAAAGACTCTGGGGTTAGAAAATTTTTCCGATTATGTCAAGAATTTGAAATCCCCTGAATTTTATCATAAGGAAAAAGCTTTTTTGTTTGAAGCTATTACCATCTCTGAGAGTTCATTTTTCAGGGATGCGAATCAAATACGGGTACTCCAGGAGATTGTACTCCCGGAATTGTTCGAAAATGCCATCCAACAGCAGGCATCTCAGGTGAGAATTTTAAGTGCCGGTTGTGCGGCCGGGGAGGAACCATACACCCTTGCCATGGTGATAAAGGAAAAATTCTCCTCATATACCAGCCGGATACCGGTTCACATCATTGGTGTAGATATCAATAGTACCAATTTAGAGAAGGCCCGGAAAGGGGTATATCACGAGTACTCAATGAAAAATATTCCCCAGGAATATCTGCAAAAATACTGGACCAGGGATGGCTATCATCGAGTGCTTAATGATGAAATCCGGGAAATGGTAGAGTTTAAACAACTCAATCTGTTGCACTTAAATAAAGATTCAAGCATGAGTCGCTTTGACCTCATCCTGTGTTGTAATGTATTGTTATATCTGGAGAGGCAGGCGAAGGTTCAAGTTGTACAAAACCTATATGATGCTCTGAATTTACCAGGGTATCTTTTCATCGGGCAGTCAGAATCACTGCACGGTATCACTCAAGCATTTAAACTCTATTTATTTCAACGTGCGATTGCTTATAAAAAAGAGTAGTGTGTTTTGTGAGAGATTCGTATCATGTCTGGCCCTAAAAAGGCAACCCGTATGGCGGCGGCATTGCAATATCAAAAAATGCGAGATTTTGCCCCCAGATTAGTGGCTAAAGGAAGCCATCATCAGGCTGAAAAGATTGTGGAGATCGCCGCTTCTCATCAAATTCCGGTTGTGGTCAATAAAGAGTTGATTGAGATTTTAATGCAGTTAGATGTAAATATGGAAATTCCAGAAATCGTATTTCAAACAGTCGCAGAAATTTATACGTTTATTCGATACCTTGAAAAACAACAATCTTAACAAGCTGACCGTTTATCTTTTCATTGTTACTCTTTCCCTGAGCACCCTTTTTCTTTCAGGTTGTGGAGGGGGTAAAGTGGCTCTTGCTGATCGAGCAAAACCCCTGGGTTTCATTCCTTTTGCCGGAGAAAATTTATCCGGATATCTTCCCCAATTAAATCGCGAATTAATGATATCATTAAGTCGGGCAGGTGAGTTTCAAATTCTGATCGTGCAAAGGGAATCGGAATATTTTTACGATCTCGGAAAATTAGAGTCTCTTGAAATGAATACCACCGATGGCCCTCCCCAAATCTCTGCTGCCCAGGTCCTTGAAAGCGAACCTTCTGATAGTCAGATGACTGTTGATTCGCTCTCATCCAAAGCAGACAGTTTAGCGATTGTTACACCTGAAGAGCCACAGGAGGCAACGATTAGTAAGGAGGAACAGAACCCCGAGGATAAAACAGCTTTCCGCTGGATCTTGACGGGTCGATTTCTAAAGGAAACCGAAGATATCAAACGCGGGACCCTGATTCCGTTTCTGGTTTTTTCCCCGTCAGTTGTTATAACCGGAGAGGTTGAATTCCGAATTTATGATATGCAATTGAAAAAGTGGGTGGCAATCGATAGACTGATTGAGAAGATTTCTCAAAAGGGAGCTTTGCAATTCCTTGAATTTAATGAAGCCGATCCCTCCCTCATCCTGAATGGCTATCAACGAGAAAAGCTGCGTAAAGAACTGTATAAACATTTGTTTTCGAAATTAAGGAAGGCCCTGGTAAAGCATTTAAAACACAAATAAGTGATGTCTGGAAAATACTATTGAGTGCGCTGCAAAATCATTAGAGTCATATCATCGCTAAAGTGACTTTCCGCTGAAAAATTACGAAGTTCATGTAAGATATTCTTCCCTAACTCTTTAGGAGCGCGGATACTTGCCCGTTGAATCAATTCCATCAATCTTGATTTACCAAATAAT
>RFIL01000337.1 GCA_003695285.1 Calditrichota bacterium | reverse complement strand
TTAACATATAATTTCCGGGTGTTCTCAATGTAAAGCCCTTTAACATACTTCAGAAAAAGACCGATGGGATTGATATCTACTCCCAAAATTTCCCCTGCGATTTGTCCCCCATGAGTATGCCCGCTCAAAGTCAGATCAAAACCATATTTTTGTGCGGTTCCAAAAACGGTGGGTCGGTGAGATAACAATATCTTGAAAGAATCCTGCGGAATCCCTTCGACCGTTTTCTGGAAATCTGCATAATTGGCGATTCCCATCCCGGCGTCATCAATCCCTGCAATCGTAAGCGGTGTGCCATTCACAACCGGAGTAACCTGGGAATTGTTCAATACCCTTATTCCCCGTTGCTGAATAGCACTAACTACCTTGCTGGCAGTTCCGTAATGGTCATGGTTTCCCAGACATCCAAAAACACCAAGGTCAGCTTTAATCCCTTCCAATGCCCGATATAGTGGAGGTATTTCGGAATCGGCAGAATCGATAAAATCTCCGGTAATCACAATCAGATCGGCTTTCAGGGAATTGACCTCATCAACAATTCTTTTGATGTCCTTCTCTGACATAAATGCACCGGAGTGGATATCACTAATCTGGGCAATGGTTAATCCATCTAACTCTCGGGGTAAATTATTGAACAAGAGAGGAACGCGTACAACATTGAAATCGAAAGGAGTTGAGAGGGTGCCGATGATTGGACTCCCTATTGAGACGCCAGCCAGTGCCATCCCGGAGTATTTCAAAAACGTTCGCCGGGAGGGATCGAATACTTCATCCGTTGTACGCAGAACCTGTTTATCCCGGGAAATTGTTTTGGGGATCATCTTTTTAATCAGAAAGAACAATTTAATTCCGAGAATTCCCAGAAAAGTGAGGAATAAAGTCAGAGAAAAAAGACCTGCCAGAGTAGTAAAGGTACGAATCAGAGAATACTCTACTCCCCCTATCCGGCTTAAAATAAACCGGAGAATGATGAAAACATTCCCACCCATTAAAACAGCGATAAAGAGGTTCAGCCATCTTTTGGGATTGGATAATCTTGTAGCCCGCACCCATATTCGAAAATTTCTGAAGATAAAGAGCTCCATTAAAGAAATCATCGTGAATATGGTCAGCCCGAAAAATACAAGGCGAAATATGTTCATTCCAAAGTACTCCTTCTTAATAGGCGGAAAAGTTAACCATTAATCACCCAATGGGCAACCATTCTTTAATGGTTGGAATCATATTCGTCGTTTGAGGGGATAAATTAAATGGACGTTACTAACCCGTTTCACTAAAAGAATATCGCTAACGTCGAATATAAACGACATCATAGATATTTGGATTATTGACGGCTTCATCTCCTCCCCCGCCATGTAAAAGGTCCGCTTCCTTTCGAACAGCCCGAAATTCTCCTACATCCTTGCCTCCGGAAGAATCATCCCTTCCCCCACTTAATACCACAGCGTTCTTGAGAAATTTGGTGGTCAGAACTTTCAGAGGTATTGAAAATTGCAATTTCTTTTTTCGGATGGAAGCAATGGGATGGTCTTCCGGTTGAGGTCGATAGACAGCTAACACATTATCCCTGGCATCCGTCACAACATAGCCATTTCCAACATAAACCACAAAATTAAAAGCATACTCGTAAGGAACCGAAAAATTGGCATTCCGCTCAATTTTTGTACTTCTTACCCCTGAATATTTCTCATAGCTGAGCGTGATGGCTAAAAAGGTATGCTCAAATCCAGGTATTTTTCGATTGGTGCTATTTACCAGTTTCTGGAAATCGATTTCGAAATAGAGATATTCTTTATCCTGGCGGATTCTAACTCGTCGGACGTCAAAAATTCCGGGTTTAAAATCCGAGTGTAAGGGATAGGTATATTTTCCATTGGGACCGGTATCATCATGTTTGGGGTCTTTAATATCAAACAATAGAGGCGTAAACCGACCATGCTTTCGAGTGGCCTCCTCTCCCGGGATAACCTGATATTGCGGCAATTGCAACGATTTGATGGAAAAATCCAGAGCCGGTTTTGCGAAAGTTAATTTTTCCACTTCTGGAGCAGCCGTCTCCTGAACATGTTCCACCAACCTTCCATTCACACTTGCTGTAGCACCCTTTTTCCCTTTACGAATCTCAATCTGTAATCGTTTTTTCCCCTTCCAGGGAATGTCAAAAGATACCCATTTACCATTAAAAGGAACAGAAAAAGTAACGGTAATATCCGGGAGATGCGGATCACTTTGCATTTCTATTAAGAACCGTTCCTTTTGGTGAAGATAACGTCCGGTAATCTTCGATTTACCCAGAGGGAAGGAGAAACTCATCTCAGGGAGCTCTACCGGTAAACGGGGGGTAATCATCAATTTCTTTTCGAAGAGTTGGGGTTTAAAACCGATGATGTCCTGATGCCAGTTCTGAATAAAGCTGGCCAGAGCCGGTGCAGAGGAAAGCGGACCGGCCAACCGAGGGAACTCTTTCTTATCATTGTCAGGGTTTACTTCTCCAGTGTTCGCATTTTCTGTGCTCAGGTGGGTATCCATACCGGATATTTTCTGATATGGCCACACATCTCTGCGCTCCGGGAGAGTACCGGGGGCACCGTAAGAAAACATTTCTTCCACGGTTCTTTTTAGTACCTGTGTCATAAACCCCGGATGATAATCAGCTAACAGGCGGATCAGTGGACCCGTTAACCATTTCCAGATGATTCCATTATACATCGCTGAAGCGGGGGAATAATACGGTGCGTAATAGGAATAAGGCCGAAATTCCGGATGGTTCTGGGAAAGAGTCGCTACACCCCAGGGAAATACCAGTTCCTGCGCCACCTTCTCCAGGATGGCCGCTTTCTGCTCAGGGGTAAAGAGTGGATTCTGAGGATAGGTTAAAGCAAACAAACAATTGGGCCTCAGCTCCTCTACCGGTTGATTACCCGCTTTCAGATGATCGACAATGATATGTTCTTGAAATCTGACAAAATATTGGACAAAATTCAAACGTAACCGATCTTCCAACAATTTCCAATCTTCTGCCCAGTCTTTATAGCCCAGCCATTCCGCCCATTTTCGTGAAATCCGAACCTGTTCCATCCAGAGTGCCTGTATTTCAACAGCTTTGTTTCCACGGGGAGCCCAGGGGCCATGCAAGCTACGAGCATTCATCCAGGTTTCATCATCACCATGAAGCAGAAACCCGAATTCATCCAGATGATAGGTGATAGTACCGTCCATTGCCTTTTTAATGACCGGAAAAATTGAATTGACAAACTCAAGATCCCCGCTATAATTCACATAATCTTCACAGGCCTTTACAAATAAAGGGGTTACATCAGCCGCACTAAAATCTCTGGCAGTGCTTTCAACGGTTTGTGGAATTCTTCCATAATAAGGAGAATTGAGATCAGAGTTTTGTAACCGGGCAAATCTTAGCAACACCTCCCTTGCAGCATCAAAATGCCCCGGTAATAAATAGGCGGAAGTGAAGGAAAGGAAAGTTTCTCGACCATTAACCAACGGAAAATCAGGAAGACCTCGCCACACTCCCTGATTGCCGTAGGGAATCAAATCGTCTAACGATATTTTTGCCCAGGCATAGGCTTTATCAAAAAATGGGAAATTGGTTTCTATACTACTGGATGAAAGCAGACTCTTAATCCGCTTCCTTCTTATTGTTAATAACTTCTCTGGGTCGGCTGAAACACGTAAAAAAGTTTTTATCAGATATTCTTTGTCTTTTCCATATAAGTATAAAACAAACACCTTTTGAGCATTTGTGACCCGTAGGTAAATATTCGTCGTCCCGGTAAGGGTTGAGACGGGTTTCGGTTTATCCAGAGATTTAATCAAAGCCGTTCTATCAAACTCTCCAAACGCGTATACCCCCAACCATCCGGGTGAGGTCCCTTCCTCAAGAGCAATCTGGGCAAAAGCCATCTGTTTATCGGCGTCCCATCCCCATTGGAGTTGATCAAACCAGCGATCCAGTTGAAATTCAACATACAGGTCTTCCGGTTTTTGAGCTTTCAATTGGATCATGAGAGCCGGAAGAGAATCTATAAAAAAGAAATTTTCCTCAATACCATCATATTCACGCTGAAGATGGTCCGGGTAAAGGCTTATCTTCTTCGCAGAATTTCGTTGAAGGAGTGAACCATTTCGGTAAATTCGATAATCATTCAAGATTAATTTGTTGTAGAGGCGATAACCCTGATTTGATTGATTCTCCTTACTACTATGTCCGTTCCAGAATGCACCATCTTTATTGGAAAAGACAAACGGGACAGACTTATCGGGATTTAATTCTATGGCTAAATTATTGAATACCATTGATGTTTGGGCCTTTAGGGGAAGGAGGCTCAAACACAGTATCCATAGCAATTGACAAAGAAAGTTTTTCTTGTGCATATTCCGACACTGTTATCCGTATTTGGGTTAGTAAATTTCATTTATCGACCGTGTGATCAGCCAGATAAAATGTTGTTCGATTCCCCTATTACAGAAAAGGAGTTTTAACAATTTTTGCCGGAGCCTGGCGATTTCTGGCTTCAATCATGATTTCTTCGTCTAACTTAGCATATTCTTTACTGATATATGCCAGACCGATGTTCTGTTCAAGAATAGGAGAGAAAGCCCCACTGGTCACCTGGCCTATCGTTTGACCATCTTTAGTGACACCATACCCGTGTCGAGGGATTAACCGACCCTCCACGACGAATCCCATCAGTTTTCGGGAGATTCCCTCTTCCTTAATTTTTAACAGAGATTCCTTCCCGATAAAATCGCCCTTATCCAGCTTGGTAATCCAGCCTAAACC
>RFIL01000044.1 GCA_003695285.1 Calditrichota bacterium | reverse complement strand
GCCTATATCGAATTGGTGAAAAAATATCATCCGGAAATTGAAATCGATGTCAAAGACCTGAAATCCACTTGACTATGGTGACATATGTCACTATCTCCGGTTTGGGAACACCATAGGCCTCGAAACTCTGTTTCGATTCAGTTCAAACCAATCTCTTCTACGCGCATGTTTGGTGAAACAGAGTTTCTGCTACTACCTCGTTCCATCCCGGCTGGCCGGGATTGGAACGAGAGGAAATGACAGGCTGGAAGCCAGTGCTACTTTGGTAGCCGCATGCTTTAGCGTGCGGTGGGGATGAAGCAAAAATAATTACATAACAGCTTTTTAACTACATGGAGCCATCCATTTCTTACCGTAACTTTTTCCTTTTTTCTTTTACCTTTTTACTTAATTCGTTACATTAGGATGTCAGCATATCTTCTGGGTCATACTCATTCATTGGAGCTTTACGTCGGAGGAGAATATGAAGATAACCAACTATTTGCTGCTCATCGTTTTGTTAACAGTCTTTTGGGGATGTGAGCAGAAAAAGCCTGTCAACATCAGTGGATTCTCCCCTACCTCCCCTACCAACAAACCATTATTTTTCAGGGAAGATTTAAAGAGTGGCGGCGATTTTTCTCCCGGTTACACCAGTGGAAAAATCCAATCCAAAAGGATTACCCTGGACTGGCAACAAAACACCGATGAGGATTTTTTGGCCTATTTACTTTTCAGAGATGGGGTGCAAATAGCCTCCCTGCTCAATGCTTCCGATAACCGTTACATTGATTCAACGGTAACTCAAAACACACTTTATCAGTATCGACTCGTGGTAGAAAACACCAGAGGCTTATATCAGGAAGATACCATCAGCATCAAGACCCCTCGTTTTTTGCCTCCTTCCGACTTTGGCACTCAGGTACTGGCATTGGACGGCACCATTTTAAAAATTTTCTGGAAGAACAATGCCGAAAGCGCCAATCAGTTTCGAATTTATCGAAAAATCGCAACCGACCCCGAGTTCGAATTCCTGGCTATCACCTCGGACACATTCTATGTGGATGACAACAATATCATCAGTGGTCAGGTTTACGAATACCAGCTGAGTGCCTTTAATGACTTTGAAGAAACGCCTCGTTCCAATTCTTTGCTGGTAGGTGCTTTTTATTCCATGTTTCCGCCTTTATTAACTTCTGTAACCCAGGCGCTTAATTCCAAAGAGGTTGTTTTACAATGGATCGATCAATCCACTGCTGAAGATGGGTTCCGAATCTGGAGAAGATTAGCCTCGGAAACAAACTTTACGCTGGTTGGTACTGTGATAACCGACACTCGTCAGTTTGTTGATACGGATACAACCAACTTATTCGTGGATTCAGTTTATGTTTATGGAGTTACCGCATTTAACACCTTCGGGGAAACCCCATTATCGAATACCATGACCATTCAGATTCAACCACCGACTTCCTTTACCGGATACGTGGAAGATTTTGAAGATCCCTTAGGACCTGAGTGGGAGCTATCTTCCTCTACCCCGGAAGGCAGGATTGAACGTTCCAATATCGATTCCCATTTAGGGCAATACATGTTGTTGATGGATGTATCGGTAGATGGTGTTGAAAACACAAATTATGCGGTGCTCAATATCGATTTATCCGGCGTTCCTTCTACCAGAGATTTAATCCTTCGCTATTATTACAATACTTACAATGATGAAGTAACATCAGAGGATGCTCTGGAAATTTCCCCGGATGGCACGGCATGGACATTGGTGACACCCTTCACCTCATCGCCTTTCTTCTGGTCACTGGAGGTTATCAACCTCCGCGATTATTACGATCAGGTGCCCTATAGTGCCACCTATAAAATTCGCTGGAAACAGTCAGACAATCTTTCCTATCCCAACGACGGCATCGGCCTGGATGACATTTCTGTCAATTTACAATAATTTTATTTCAAGGCTCAGATTTATCCGGAGGTATTTTATGAAAAAAATCGTTTACATACTGACGCTGTGGTTATGCAGTATGGGAATACAGGCCCAGACGAACCTCATCCCCCAAATATATACCCCCCTCTCATTTAGAAGTCAGGCACTGGGTGGAGTCGTGTTTGACAATCTGGATTTGATATATGACCCCATTGAACTGCGTTTTGTGAATGGCATTCGCCTTTATACCAACCTATCCAATCTGACCTCATCTGATGAGGAAATTTTTAATGATATATCCGACAACGAATATCTGTTTGGAATTTCCGGGAAAAACGCCCTGGTGGACAGGATGTGGCATTCTTTCCTGATTCGTTACGAAGATTCAAACACCCCCAGTAGTTACTCATTCGACTCCAATCTGGATGGTCTGGCAGACTTCTTTCCAGAGGGTTTTTTCCACAACCTTTATACCGAATTTACAGATACCGATGGTGATGGCTTGTACGATCTCAGAAGGGAAATTGATCAGGAAAAGGATGGGTTCAATCGACGCAAATTACAGAATGTTCTTTTTAACAATAGTTATGTTACCGCCAACTGGACACTCGGTCTTCGGTTAGGATATCAAAAAACCACCAATGAACGGAACACCTCCTCAGGATTTTATGGCACCCATTTTGGACCTTTGATTGGCATTGCCAGCGGTGATCCGATGACCACCCTGAATTTTGATCTGTTTTCGGTTCAGGAGAACTTTCGTAGCTTTAACCAGCACGAAACCGGAGATTTCCTTTACCGCAGCAGCGGTGATCAACTGCTAATACATCTGGCTGCTATGGGGTTATACAATGTAGCAACTTTAACCAAAGTAGAACTGAGAACCGATTTCGCCTATATCAAGGATAAACAAAAGACACGGGTTGACGATCAATATACCGGACGCGTGGAAAATTTCTCTCAGGATATTGCCGTATTCTCAGATTTTTATGAAGAAAACGATGGAAGGGATTCCAATCAGTCTACGAAAGGTGATGGGTTTTTACTGGCTTTTTCTGCTAAACGCATTTTTCAAAAGGGACTGGAACGGAAAGATGATGGTTTCTGGAAATTTCAGGCAGGCATTTTACGAAGAAATTTTGATACTAACCGACAACAATCCATGGATTTTGCCTCGAATCAGAATTTTTTTGACGGCACCGATACTCTGAATACGGATTTTACAACATCCGTCAACCGACAAATTAAATTTGAGGATGTGGGAAATGGTCATAGCACCTCCTACTTTGGCTCCGGGCTGGTCAATTTTCCATTGGGCGAACGGGTGCATGTGGGACTCGGAGCATTTTTCTCTTATCAGACAAGCTCGACAACCACAGATTTCGTGACCTCAACTTTTGCAGAGACTGATGTGCAAATTCTGGATAGTGACCTTTCCAACGATTCAGTAAAAACTATCGTCGCCAGTCTTACCAGCGACCGAAAAGAGGAAAACAGCCTCTACCAGGTGGTTTTACCGGTTGGGATTGAGTATAAATTTACCAAGAATCTAAAATGGAGTCTTCGTTTTGGAAGCATTTTTACCTACTCCAGGATGATCACTAATTTTTCTGAGGATATCACTGACTCTCAACCAACTCGCACCACAACCGTTTACGGGGATGGTACTTCCTATCTTCGGTTGAGTGACAATGTTTACGAATCCACATCTCTCCAGAGAAAAAGTGGAGAAAGTTTTACCAATTTTGTTTACGGACTGGGTTTTACCCCAACCGAACACTTACAGATTGATTTATTAGGTTTTCTGGGTACAGCCAGCGGCTTACAGCTCTGGGATGTCGAATTTATTCGCAGTTTTCGGATTTCCTTTTCTCTGAAATTATAGCCATTTTAAAAGATGCCGGAAGGGAGACAATAAAATTATCCCGGAGTTAAGAGAAAGGTACCATTACCGATAATAACTGCATCCTTATCGCCAATGGATTAAAAAGGGAGGTTACATGAAAGTGCTAATTACAGGCGGAGCCGGTTTTATCGGATCCCACATTGCCGATCGCTATCTGGAAATGGGACATGAAGTGGTCATTGTCGATAATCTGGTGACCGGACAGCGCGAGAATATTCCCCCGGCAGCAAAATTTTATCAGGTGGATATCGTTGATGCTGAGGCGCTTTCTTCTGTTTTTCAGAAGGAGAAGCCGGAAATCGTCAGTCACCAGGCAGCCCAGATGGATGTCCGTAAATCAGTAGAAGACCCGGTGTACGATGCCACAGTGAATGTACTGGGGGGCATCAATCTGATGCAAAACTGCATTAAATATGGGGTGAAAAAATTTATTTTCGCTTCCACCGGAGGAGCGATTTATGGGGAACAGGATTATTTTCCGGCGGATGAATCCCACCCTCTCCGACCTTTATCTCCCTATGGAATTACCAAACTGACAACTGAAAAATATCTTTATTTTTACAACCAGACCTATGGGCTCACCTATACCGTCTTACGCTATGCCAATGTGTACGGACCTCGCCAAAATCCCCATGGGGAGGCCGGGGTGGTGGCTATTTTTACCAGCAAAATCCTTAAAGATGAGCAGCCCATTATTAACGGTGATGGAAAACAAACCCGGGATTATGTATATGTGGCTGATGTGGTTAAAGCCAATGAACTGGCGCTAAAGAACGGGGACAATCAAATTTATAACGTGGGCACCGGTATCGAGACCGATGTGAATACCCTGTTTCGCAAAATTGTAGAAAGTATTGGAAAGCCGGTAGAAGAGGTTCATGGACCGGCCAAAGCGGGTGAACAGAAACGAAGTGTTCTGGATTATTCCAAAATCAAAAAAGAAATGGGATGGGAACCTACCTATACTCTGGAAAAAGGTTTGCAAGAAACCGTAGCCTTTTTTAAAGCAAAATTCGGTAAGTAAAATTGACTTCCTCTTTGCTACACATTCCCTTCGGGGACCGGAACGCCCGGTAATATTTCCTTTGCTTTGGGGATACCCGGTTTGGCTAATTGAGGTCCCTGAGGAGGCAGTTTTACAATTCGATGTTTCCAGAAGAAGTAGAATAGGCTTCGACCATGGTGGAAGGTGAGCCGCCACATTTTGTGTTTTACACTCTGTCGTTGATGGACATGCACCATTTGTGAAGTCGGCACATAATAAACTTCCCAACCGGATTTCCACATTCGATAACACCAATCCTGATCCTCGATATAGAGAAAAAAATTTTCATCCAGCAACCCCACTTCAGCAATTGCTTTTCTTCGCACAATCATTGCGGCACCAATCAACCAGTCAACCGGTTGGGCAAAACTGCGATCCATGGTTTTCATCAGATATTCAATAATTCGGGGTTGAGTGGGATTATCGGCTCCCCAATTTAATAATCTTAGAAACAAGGTGTAAGCATTAATAAATCGCCGGGTGGAATACTGAACACTCAGATCGGGATTTAACAATTTGGGGCCCGCCAAACCAACTCGTGGGTGTTCCTCCATAAACTCCACCAGTTTTTCCACCGCACCCGGGTATAACTGAATATCCGGATTTAATAAAAGCACATATTTCCCGGTACTCTTCTGGATGGCAAAGTTGTTATTCTCGGCAAATCCTCTGATACGGTTATTGACGTATAATCGAACCTCTGGAAAATGTTTCTGGACATATCGAACAGTGCCATCCGTGGAACAGTTATCCACAAGGATCAATTCATAATCGATATTTCCATTCAAGGTCATATCTACACTTTCCAGGAAGACCTTTAACAAGGGTAAATGATTCATCGTGACCGTTACAATTGATACAATCGCCATAATGACACCTTATTGGTTTAAAATTTCCGATACAAATTGTGCGACCAGTTCCGGGGTTGCACTTTTAAAATCGAATCTTCGTTGGGGTGGATGTATCTCTCCCAACAAATAAGGTAAAAGCTCTTCCCCGGCAGAGACAGCCGCCAGATAGCCTTCCTGGCATAAAAATTCTACTAATTCATTCTGTGGATTTACCGCCTCCTCTGGATTTCGAGGAACAACGATCAATGGTTTCCCTCTCCGTAAACACTCCCCAATTATTGCCAGACCCCCATGAGAAACAATCAGTTCCGCTTCCTGAATGTAATCCTGCATTTCCTGTGGAGAACAAAAACGAAACCATCGATAATAGCGTGGGACATAAGTTGAGTGTCCTATCTGAGCGATGATTTCTTTATGGTGTGTTTTATTAAATTCATCTATTGTTGAAAGTAAGCTGATAAATGGTTTATGTGCTGTTCCAACTGTAACGTAAATCAAAATAACGGACCTCCATGTACAGATTTAGGGAAAAATTTTCCCACCGCCTTCCATTGCACTATAAATAAATCGGCAAAAGGATGTAAAATTTTACCAGTTAAAGTGGGTGTAGATATATTTGCTCCGCTTTCAATATAGATTAGCCTGGAACCATACAGTTTTGCCAGGATACAAAATGGGACCGCCACATCTGCTCCAGTCGTCAATACCACACGCGGTCGAAGCTTTATTACAAGAAGCAACGCCTGTAGCGTATTAATCAGAAGGCGAATGGGATTCCGTCGGGGATGCATGATAAAATAGAATCGTGTATTACCTTCCCGGGAAAGGTGGGGAGAGCGGTAGGTAACAAACACCGGTTCAATGGTTAATCGGGAGATAGCCAGCCGGGCTTCCTTCAAATGCCCACCGGCTGATGCAATCACAACTATCGGCTCTTTAAATCTCCATGACATAGGGAAATCGGTCTCTCCTTCGGATTCATCCTCGCTAATTGCTCATCTCTGTCAAACAAAAAAACATCCAGGGGTATTCCCATGAAAAATGAATGCAGACGCAGAAAATTGGTAAATAAGACTGCCAGGAATTTATCTGCTCTTCCTGACCCGGAAATCACTCGTACATCAAGATCTGATGTTGCAGAAATTGTGCCTCTCACTAAACTCCCATATAGCAAAACATCTTTTAAGAACCTTCTGTTTCGACAAACACTCTCCAGCCATCGGATATATCGTTGCATTTTCTCCGGTGAGGTTTGATATCCCAGGTAGGTCATCGTTACCAGAAACTGCCCGCTGAACAACCAGCTCACGGTATGGGTTATGATGAACACAGCCACCAACCTGCCAACTGACATCGAAGTACCCCCAATTTTAGCGAAAATCAGCCAAAAACCTCCAAAGTATACGATGGTCAGACATACTTTGGTAATCTTTTCAAGGGGGGTCATGTAAAAAAATGCCTGAGTCAACCAGCTCCGGAAAAGAATTCCAATGGCAGTGGTTTCCATCCAGTGGCGGATAAACCTGGGAAATGGAATGTAGATCGGTTTTGCTTTCTTTAGTTTCATACCTCACCAAACTTCGGAGAATATTCGT
>RFIL01000336.1 GCA_003695285.1 Calditrichota bacterium | reverse complement strand
TTTTTCTTACGAATTTCCCATTTTTTCTTCGCCAATTTCTGCATATTAACTACAACATCTTTTTCATCCATAATTTCCAATCCAAGTATTGCCTCGATTATATCCTCCATAGTGACCAAACCTTGCATTCCGCCATATTCATCAATAACCAAAGCTATATGCTCCTTTTTCAAAAGTAATTCTTCAAGTAATCTGGGAATGGAAAGGCCTTCGAAAAAGATAAGTATGGGACGTTTTAAATCTTTAAGTTTTTGGTTCCTCTTACCTTTAGCCAGTTTTTCCAGTACATCGGATTTAAGCACATATCCTGTCACATTATCAATATTTCCTGAATAAACCGGGATTCTAGAAAATTGTAGATACTCTTTTCGTTTAATAAAATCATCAAGTGAAGTTTCTTCAGGAGCGGATACTACAACAGTTCGTGGCGTCACAATATCTCGTACACTAAGAGAATTAAGTTTAATTAAATTATCAATAATCTTACTTTCACTTTCTTTTAAAACCCCGTCTTTTTTGCTTAAATGAACCAATGCAACAACTTCTTCCCTCGTCACTGTCTCAGATTTTTTATTCTTTGAGATAACTTTTGTTATAAATTCAGATATAATCACTAACGGGTAAGAAATATAAATCATCCCTATTATTACAATAGCAGAGGGCAAGGCCAATTTCCTCCAGTAGATAGCTCCAATTGTTTTGGGTATAATTTCGGAAAAAAACAAGATTAGAATCGTAAGAATGGCGGAGATTACTCCAAAATATATCTCGCCGAATACGGCAACTGCCTGCGCGCCAACTCCCGCGGCCCCAACAGTATGGGCCACGGTATTAATGCTTAATATTGCTGATAGTGGTCGGTCAATATTATTTTTTAGATTTTTAAGATGTTTTACAGCTGTTTTTCCTTCCGCTTCTTTCATTTTAATGAAAGGTGCCGATACTGACAAAATAACCGCTTCAACAATTGAGCATAAGAATGATACCACTAACGCCAGCGCTAAATAAAAGAAAAGAAGTACCATGATTATACCTATTCATATGATAAAACATTTATCTTAAGCGAGCATAAAACGGTATTATGAAGTGTCTATACTCTATTCGATTAAGCACACAACGATAAAGCTCACCTGCTGTTATGGAGTGCCAGCGGAATAGCGGTCAGATGGCGCGCCTTGCCGGGCGGCATTTTTATTTTTCTGCGATAAGATATTTTACCGGAAAACCCAATCTCTTAATTGTTAACTCCTTTTTCAATTTGAAATTCCATTTTGACAGGAAAGGCAAGATATCTACCGGATGACATCCCTGACTGAGCGATTGGAATTTATAAAACAGATTCGCCCACGTTCGGCCAATGATGTCTGTTGGTATATCCATATATACGGAGAAAAACAGCCCCTCACTTTTCAAAGTTCTCTTTATTTCTTTGAGAATATCGTTGAAGTCACTCTCCTGGCAAAAATCAAAAAAACAATTGGTAAAGACCGCATCAAAATGATTATCGTCAAAGGGGATGGAGAAAAAGGGTTCTACCCATATTTTCAAGTTTTTGATGTTATACCGAAGCGAATATTCTGTTGCGATTTTCCCTAAAGCCTCCGAAAAACATAAGAGATGTGATTCTCCTTTTTGATTTGCTTGCGTTAAAACTCTTATTCCTCTGTCGGTTGGCGGAGAAATTATCAATATTCTTAAATTATTGAGCCTTGAATCCTCCACCTCCATAATTCTGGTTCGGATTTCCATAAACCGTACCCAAAGATCGAAACAGCCGGATACCGCAAGGTAAGATTCTTCTATCTTCATAATTATTATTCTATGATTTGCGAATCCGCCCAACGGCGCGGCGGGTCAGCCGTGCGAGGCGGGGCGCGTAGCGCGCCAGCCGAAGCATCGGCTGCACCCGCTTGTTCGGCCGCCGCGGGCGCGGCGGGCTTCGCCCGCGCGGCGAGTCTCGTGAAAGAGCCTCCGCCTCAAGAACAACTACAAGCGCGTGTGACCGCCGATTCCGAGCGGCCATGGCCGCGTCGGGTGCAAGCTGTGGTTAGCCGCGCCTCCTCCTATGCAAGAGCCACCTTTCTACCACCCACTGAGCAATACCCTTGTGGATTAGAAGAGGTAGTTGCAACTCATAGGTAGGCGCTACCCTGTGAGTTGAACATTCCTTTTGGTTTTTCACGGTACTTGCAGCAAGAGAAAAATGCCAAAAATCAAAGCCGACAGAACGTAGATGATGATAAGGAAATTCTGAGTTGTAAAAAGGCGAAGACCCTTCGTTGGCTTGAAAAGGTTAAGTTGGTCTATATTCAATTCCTTCTCAAGGATACGAATTGCCGCCATTTTTTCGGCGAATAGACGTTTATGTCGAATAGTGACGAGGATACCTAGCACGCTCAGAATGATGAAACTGATGGAAAGCAATTGCACCAGGATAGGCGTGTCAGCGAAGGCGGTAAGTCCACTGAGACCTAGAAAACCAGCAAGGATGAGCTTGGACAGTTCCCAATCTTGGTCTCTAGAATGATGGATGTCCGCCCATTGTGTTTTGTAGGTTTCCAGAAGGATGTCTTTTTCAATTGCCGGTTTCTCACTCACTGCTCAACTCCTGCACTTATTAGTGATCTGTAAAACCATTCTAATAGGAGATGCTTAAGAAGCTGTTTTAAAAGTTTTAGCTACTACCGGTCAGTACGGATAAATTTGGGGTTCTATATGAACTTGTCTAAACTTTTTGTCTTTTGTGATCTGCGTAAACCATCTTGCGGTCTAACCTCATAACTTTTTCTTCTACAGTAGCTTAAACATCAAGGAGGTTGACCCATGACTATCCCCATTCACTTAACCGAAGATCAGTTTCAGAAATATGTAGAACCCTATCTAACCAAAGC